>JAIYDA010000097.1 GCA_027487735.1 Planctomycetaceae bacterium
CGTGGGCGTGGACGCGGGCGGTGTGCAGGGGCAGGGCGTGGGCAGCGACGTGGGCGTGCAGCTCGCCCGATGCGTCGAGCGAGCGCAGCTGCGCGACGCCCGAGGTGGCGAGGCAGCAGCCGCAGAGTTTGTCGCGCTTCGCGGGGCCTTTCTCAATGAGCAGGGTGCGTGCGCCGGCGCGGGCGCTGGTGATGGCGGCGGCGCAGCCCGCGGGGCCCGCGCCGATGACGATAACGTCCCAGGGCGAGGAGGCTTGCGGCGGCTGCTGTGTCGGCACGATCATGCGTGCCTCGGGGAGTGGGCTGTTTGGGGCGAGGCAACACCAGCGCCATCGGTGCGAGCGAGGATGATGGTGCGAGCGAAGCCCCCCCACCGTGCCCGCGCTGGGAGTGCCGCGCGCTCGCAGAGGGCGAGCAGCTCGTCGCGCGTGAAGGCAGCGCGGACGGAGCGCAGGGCATCGACATGCACAATGCGGCTGCGCGTGAGCAAGCGGCTGGCGATCGCGACGACCGCGAGCGCGATGCGCGAGCGGACGAGGTCGTTGATAAGCACGGCGTGGCGAGCGGCGCGGGCCATGTGCTGGATGGCGCGGAGGGCGTGTTCGTCGCTCAGGTGGTGGAGGAACAGGCTGCACATCACGACGTCGTATTCGCCGGGCGGTGCGGCTTGGATCATGTCGTGCACGAAGAAGGTCGGGGGCTGCATCGCACGCTTGGCGTCTTTGGGCAGGGGCGCAGCCTGCGCGGCGCGGGCCTGCTGCTGGGCGAGGGCGATGCTGCGGGGGTTGATGTCGCACCCGAAGAACAGCATGGGCCTGGGGTGCGTGGTGCTGATGCGGGCTGCGGCGCAGATGAGCTCGGCGTCGGCGCAGGCGACATCGAGCACGCGCAGCGGGCGGGCCTCGGAGCATTGCAACTCGTCGGCGAGGGTGCAGAGGGGCAGCATCGTGGCACCCGCAGCGAGCGAGATGCTGTTCAGGCGCGAGAGGCCTCGCAGGGCGTGGGTGAGCTCATGCTCGGGCAGGCCCGGATCGTCCATCAGCTCGCCGATGAGTTCACGATGGCGCATGGGAACGCAGAGGCTCAGGAACGCCCGAGGGGTTGCAATGCGGGCACTGTCGCGCCGCGCGCGATGAGGATGCCCCAGGGAGCGTACGGGCCACTGAGCGCAGAGTTCGCTGCGTGCAAAGGCTGTTTACCGCAGAAGCCCAGCGCGCTCGCTTCGGCGGAGGACATTTGCTACAGCGCGGGCATCATCGGGCGTGATGGCGTCGTTGCGGTTTGCGTCGGATGGCGCGGCGCTGGCGAGGTAGGCGTCGTTCGGCGAGAGGGTGCCATCGCCCGACGCGTCGAAGGCTTGCAGGCTCGCGAGGCTGAGCAGCGTTTGCTCTTCGCTGGCGGGGAAGAGGAAGCTGAGGGCGGGGCCCACGCGAGCTGCCCACGCGGCCTCGTTGTGCTCGGCCCCGATGCCGATGGTGTGGCGGAAGTCGCGCTCGAGCACGAAGGCTCCGCCCGGGCGTGTGGGGTTGTTGAAGTTGTCGCGCGTGGAGAAGGTGGGCGAGAAGTTGTCGCTAGCGGTGCCCGCGCTGCCGCTATCCATGTAGAGTTTGACTGCGGGCTTCGCGTTGCTCTGGATGCGGTTGCGGAAGTTGGTGCTCCAGTAGTTGGAGAGTGCGCCGATGCGGGTGTACGTGTTTGTCCAGTCCCACCCCATCACCATGCTCACTTGCCCTCCCATGCTGCTGCCCATGGTGCCTGTGTTGCTCGCTTCGGGCAGGGTGCGATACGTCGCGTTGATGAGCGGGCGGAGCTCTTGCGTGAGGAAGCGGATGTAGCGATCGGCCTGGCCTTGCTGGAGCGTGGGCGTGAGGTCGCCGGGCGGCACATAGTCAATGAAGCGGTTGCCCGTGCTGTCTGCACCGACGATGATGACCTCGCGCATGTCGCCTCGCACCATCTGCTGGTGGGCGGCGGTGTCGGCGTTCCAGGTGCCGAAGCTGCCCGGTTCGAAGATGTTCTGGCCATCGTGCATGTAGAGCACGGGGTAGCGCTTGGTGGTGCTCTGGGTGTAGCCCCGCGGGAGCCAGACGCGATACTGGCGGCGCTCGCCACCAAGGTTCACGCTGCTGATCGCGGGGATGGCGCTCGCGCTGTAGTCGCGCCTGGGTGGGCTCACGATCGCGGGCGGGTGATAGGCATAGACCTGCCCATCTTGCAGCACGAAGGCATCGAGCGAGCACGCGTAGGTGCCAACGGCTGGGTCGCGCTGTGTGGTGGGCGCGTCGCTCGAAGGCTCGATGAACCACTCGATGCGGGCACGGGGCGGAGCGGGCAGCAGCGCGAGCCAGCGGCGTTCGCCCGGGCCTCGCGCGGTGCCAAGGTCGAGGCTGGGCGTGCGCGTGAAGTTGGCACCGCCCACGACACGCCACGAGACGATGGGACGGGGCCACGAGCTGTGATAGATGAGGGCCTTGCGCTCGGGCTGCAAGGGCACGGTGGGCGTGGTGGCTTGCACCAGGCTGCCGAGCAAGGTGCCGTTCGCGGGGTTGCCCACGCTGGCGGCGTCGTCGGTGCGGCGGACGAACTGATAGGAGTAGGCGGTGTTGGTCGGCAGGCTGATGATGGCGCGCCAGACCGGGTACTGGCTTGGCTCGAGCTTCACAGCACGGCGGACGTCGCCCGCGCCGAGCTCGGGCAAGTTGCCCAGCACATAGATGGACTGGCCAAACTGCGTCTGCTGATTCGTGCTGAAGACGACATCGACGCGATCGCCCTGCGCGAGCGCGGGGGCGTGCGTGAGCCCAGCAAGGCATGCGACGAGGGCGAAGATGGCACGACGAAGGAGGCGAGGCATGGTGGTGGACTTCGCGAAGCGAGAGAGGAGAAGAGTCAGCACAGAGACTCAGAGACGCAGAGGAAGAGGAGAAATCGAGAGGCAACAGGCAACGGGCAACAGGGAGAACAGCACGTGCAGGTGCGTCGTTGGCGCTCACGGCAAGTTCGTTTCCGTCATTCAGTGCGCGAGCGAAGGTATTTCCATTTCTTCCTCCAACTCCTGTCTCGTGTCGCCGGTCCGTGTCTCTCTCTTCTCTTCTTCCTTTGCCTCTCTGTGTCTCTGTGCTGAATCTTTCTTCGCGAGCTGCACGACCTCTCACCCCGCCCGCACGAGCGCAAACGCCACACACACCGCGACGAGCACGATGCCCAGCCCCACTGCCACGATCGTGCCCATGCGTTCTCGCATCGCAAACGATAGCCCGCGTCAGCAGTTGCCCCCCGCCATGACGCGGAGCAGCGCGATGAGGTCCTCATCGCTCGGGAAGATCCCATCGTTGTTGAAGTCGATGTCGTTGCAGGTGGGGCAAGCCGCGCCAGCCAGCGCTTCGAGATATTCCACGAGGTCGGTGTCGGTGGGAAACAGCGTGTCGTTGTCAAAGTCGATGCTGTCGCACCCGCCCGCGAACGTGGGCAGGGGCACCCACGCCGAGACGGGCAGCTCGCGCTGCGGCCAGGGCTTGAACAGGTGCATCGTCAGCTCGCCCGACACGGGCGGCGCATCGCTCACAAAGCTCATCGTCGCCATGATGCCCCAGCGCACGGCGTTGTCGTTGGGGCTTTGCGAGTGCGTCTGCGCGGTGCGGAGTCGCAGCGACCCCTCGCCCATGCGCCACCACACCCACTGGTCGTTGCCATACGCCTCGCCCGAGTGCCACCGCGGAGCCTGGAACGTGACGCCCGACACGCTCGTGGTGCGCGACATGCCAATCTCGAGCCCGCCCGCCGCCAGGTCGGAGTTCAGGTTGAAGATCGCGTACTCATACTTCCACAGCGACGGCGCGATCGAGCGCGCTTTGCTGCCCACATACAACCTGCCCTCGCCGGGCACATCCACCGTCACGATGCGCACGCTCTCATCGGGCTGAAACCACCCACGCCCATGGTCGCGCCATGCGTAGATCGCCGGGCGACCGATGTCGGTCTCGCCCACGTCGACAAACTGACCATCCGCCTGGAGCGCAATTCGCTTGTAGCTGGCGTTGTTCAGTGCGTTGCCCGCCCGCGCATCGTCGGTCGCGACGAACACGCCCTCGGCAAAGTGCAGCGCGTTCGCGTTCAGCGCGGGGTCCACGGTTGCTGCGGGCACCTGCAGCCTGCGAAACAGCACGTTGCCCGTCATGGGCGTGTAAGGCTCAACCGCGCCGGTGAACGCGTTCGCTGTGCTGCGCGGCCCCAGGTTGCCCGCTGCGCCGTTGTAGTACGCGTTGTACACGTCCTGACAGCCGGCACCGAGCACCTCGTTGTCGTTGCCATTGCAAGGCCCGCACCCCTCGCTCGCAACCGCAAACAGGCTGCGCTTGGCAAAGCTCTGTCCGATGTGCTGCAGCGTGCCGTCTTGCAGGCGATACATGTTCAGGCCCATCACGGGCGAGCCGCTGAGCTGCCACGCAAGGTCGGCATTGCCGATGTTGCACGACACGTTCGCAAACGAGTAGGCCACCATGCCGTCCTGCTCACCAAAGCGAATGACCTGGTTGATGTCCTTCAGCACGATGTCCGGGCCAGCGGCGTGCGCTGTCAGTCCAAGCGCGAACGCCGCGCAAGCCCCCCACCACCTTCGCCCAACCTGTTGCGTCCATGCGGTGCGGTTGGCGGCGTCGGTCATGCAGAACTCCTGAATGCGGCAGCACGCCGCGGCAAAGGCATCACTCCACCCAAACGGGTAGACAAGGGATAAGTGGTTGCGTTCTCGCCCATCGCAGTGGAAGGCGGGTTGCGGGAGCACACTTGTGCGTGCCACACCCACCCCAGCAAGGGGCTCGAATCCGGACGGTAGACCTCCGCTGCGCAAAAAGCGCACAAGAGGTTGCACCGGAAAGAAAAAAGCGGCCCAGCCGCAAGGCCAGGCCGCTCAAGGTTTCAAGAACTACCCCGGTTCTCGGGATAGCAAGCTGGAGCCATCCTTATGGCGTGCAGCTGGCGGGCGTGCCACCGGCGAGCACGGTGAGGAAGTCGACAAGGTCGTTGTCGTCGGGGAAGAGGCCGTCGCCGTTGTAGTCGATGCTGCCGCAGGTGTTGCCGGGCGAGCACTCGCCACCCGCGAGGACCGTGAGGAACTCGACGAGGTCGTTGTCATCCGGGAAGAGGCCGTCGCCGTTGAAGTCGATGCTGCCGCAGGTGGGCAGGCACGTGATGTTGGTATCAATGTTGATGTCCACCAGGCCCGAATCGAGACCGTTGGCCGTGATGCTGAAGTTCGTGGTGCCGAAGGTCATGCTGAAGTCGCCAACGGCGAGGAAGTAGGTGCCAGCAGGGAGGATCGCGCCGTTGAAGCCGTCCGAGAGTTCGCCCGCATCCCCGAGCAAGCCACCAGAGCCTGCACCGAAAGTGAGCGCTGACTTGGCAGCCTGGCCCGAGTCATCATCATCCGAGACTTTCGTGCCGTCCGCGCGATACAGACCGATCTCGGAATCCGCGAGGTTGGGCGCGTTCACGCCGTTGGTGGTGATGTCGAACCACTCGCTCTGGGCGGAGTCCACATCGTTGCAGACCACGAAGCTGAACCAGCGGACCGCACCCGCACCGGTGACGGCGACGTCATCGGCAAGCAGGCCATCTGTGTTCGCATCGATCGTGCCCAGGTCGACCACGCGCGTGACGCGCAGGTTGCTCGTGCCCGAGCCGCTGCGTGCTTCGCCGTCCGTCGCGCTGATTGGCGTCGCGAAGCTGCCCAGAGGCGTGCTGCCGCTCGCCGTGAACACGGCGGTGTAGATGCCGTCGTTGGCGGTGTCGCCGCCCACGCTGCCATCGTCCACCATCGCTTGGGTTGCGCTGCCACCCAGTGCCGAGAGGTCGACCGACACCTGCAGGTTGGTGCTGGCGGGGTTGCTGCCCGGCGCGACCGCTGCCGTCAGAATCGACGTCGTTGGCAGCGCCGCGAGCGGACCCACGGGCGCATCCGTCACTGTTGCCGCGCTCCACGTCACGTTCGAGACGATCGGAGGAGTCTGCGTGTTGGCCGCAGTGATGCAGAGGCCGAGCCAACGTGCATCAATGCCCGAGTCATCGAAGATCGTCGACCCGCTCTGAGGCGCCTCAGGCCCTTCGTGCGTCGTAATCGTCCACGTGCCATCGCCCGACTCAGCAGGAATCAGCAGCTCGATGCTGCTGAAGTCACGGAAGCCCGAGCCGACGGAGCCAAGGTCAAAGCCACGCTCCGCCGTCGTCCCACCACCAACGCCAGTTGACGGCACGGGGTTGAACGTGTAGACCGCACCGCTTGGGGTTTGCACGCGAACCTTCAGCTCGGTCGCCCACGTCGCGGTGTTGAGTTCCTGCACCAGACCCGACAGACGGATCGTGTTCACGAGGCCCACGCCGCTGACGGTCGCGCTCGCCGTGCCGTTGGCGTTCAGGCTACCCACGAACGCACCACCGCTGTCGAGGTTGGTCGCAGTGAGAATCGACGAGCCAGAAGGGCAGGCCGGGGCGGAAGGCGGGCAAAGCGTGACGGTCACGCTGCCTGCCGCCGTCGCCGTGCGAAGCTGAGCATCAGCAACGCTGTAGTTGATCGTCTTCGCACCAACGGTGACCGTGTTGGGGACAACCGCTTGGAAGCTATAGATGTTGTCGCCCGCGACTGCGTCGCCTGCGAGTCCGTTATCCAGCAAAGCCTGCGTAGCGCTTCCGCCGATGGCGGTCAGATCGCCAGTGACGGTCACGCCGGTACTGACAGGATTCGTGCCAGGAGTCACCGTCACGGTGAGCAGCGTCGTGGAGCTCGCGCCACTGCCGCAGTTCGAGACGGTCGTGGGGCTCGCACTCGCCGTCGCGACCGGGGGCAGGCTCGAGAAGTTGCCGAGCTGCACGGTCGTGATGACCGGGGTTGCCACGGTCGTGCTGGTGCTCGTGATGCCGAAGCAGTTGGCGCTGTGGGTACCGCCGTAGGAGATGCCGAGGAAGTACGTGCCAGCCGCGAGCGTTGCGCCGTCACGCCCGTTGTGGGCCGTGCCAGCAGTGCCGCCCGCAGAAGGCGCCTGAGGTGCACGGGTGGGCGAGGCAAGGCCGAAGGAGAGTGCCGACCAAAGCGAGACGCCGTCGTCAAAGTCGGTCGCGACGCGAGAGCCATCGGCGCGATAGAGCGTCATGGTCGTGTCGCGGTTGGTCGTGCCACCCGCACCGAGGTTCGTGCTGATGTCGAGGTACGAGTTGCCGAAAGCCGCACCAACGTCGGGGATCGTCAGCGAGTACCAGCGAACAGCGTTCGTGGCGAGGCTGAATGTATCGGTGACGGTCTGAGGATTCGTCAGTGTGCCAAGGTTGAAGCTGCTGGGGGTCACTGGGGCTGAACCCGCGGTGCCGACGTCAAACGTCGTGTTGATCGTCCCGGCAAGCGTCGAGGTCGTGGTCACGCCCCAAGGTGCCGTCGTGGTGTTCGCGTTGAAGTCGTAGCCCTTGATCGCCAGCCAGTAAGTGCCAGCCGCGAGTGCGCCGTCGGCGCCGATGCGGCTCCCACCCAGGCTGAGGAGCGCGGGGGGAGCGACGCCGGTCGTTCCTTCACCGGAAGGAAGCGTGCGGGCCGGAGCGCCGCAGCCGCCGCCGAAGCTGAACTGCGAGTGAGCACCCGGACCATCGTCGTCATCAGTCACGAGGAACGTGCCGACACTGTTGAACAGGAAGTACTCCGTGTCGAAGTCGGCGCGAGCGGTGTTGCCACCGATGATGTCGAGGAAGTTGCCAGAGGCGATGTTGAGCGGAATGCTGAGGTCGAGGCGAATCCACTTGATCTCGCCCGAAAGGACCGTGATCGCGGGGGCCAGCTGCGTGCCAACACCCGTCACGCTCACCACCGCGTCGGGCGTGGGCTGAGCGAGGGCGCACGTGGCGGCGAGGCCGCACGTGGCGATGATGGCCGCCGTTTGCGTTCGGAAATTACGCGTCATAAGAACACACTCCCTTTATCTGCTCCAGCGTCGCGCCCGTGTGCACCACGATCGCGACGCCGCTGATGATTTGCCCCAGAGGAATCCGCGCGGATTTCCTTCGGAGCTTCGGACTACACACACCGATTTGAACGGACAGGCCACACGCCTGTCCGCGATTACGCTCGACTGCTGCCTCCTGCCGGTTTCGGGGCTGGCAGGGCTGGGACCGACCCGCAGTTCTTGCGGCTCCCAGAAGCAGTAGTAGACAGCAAGACTGGCCCTTTGTCAACAAAACTTGTGACGAAAAAGGGAACCGCAAGGGGTTTTTTTGCGAAAGCCTGCGCCTCGCATGTTTCGCACCCAGATGAAATCCGCGTCCTGCGGCGAGTATTTTCGGACACTTACGCGTTGGGGCATCGCGTCGCGACAGAGCAGGGGCGCGAACCGTCCGATATCACGTTTGTCATGTAGTTATAAGACTTGCTTTCTCGCGTTAGTGATTCGACGCCCAGCATTGGTTTTTCGCGTCCATGCTGCCAAACCCTCGATACACCTCTCGATGCGACGGCCTTGGTCCATCCTCGTGTTGGGCAGCTCGCTCGCGATGAGCGGCTGCGCCAGCACCGCGGGCCCGGGCAAACAAGCCGATGCGAGTCTGGACTCCATCGCGAGCAACGGCGTCGCAACCCTTGAGTTGCCCTCCCCACAGGCCTCGCTCGCTGGAGGCGGCACGCAACGCCTTGTTGAGCAGGCAGCGCTCGACCTCGAAGCGGCGTTGCAGGCCGCTGCGGCGAAGAGCTCGGCACCGGTTGCAAGCGCGGACTCGGGTGTGGCTTCGCCAGCGGCAGCCGCAGGTGTCGAGCCGCCAGCGGTCCTGGTTGCACGCTCGCCAGCCGAGGCGGCTGCAGCCGATGAGCCCACACAGGCGGGTGACGCCCCCACTGTCGACGTCGGCCTCGATGCCCTGGTTGGGAGTGCGCCTGCGGAGCAATCGGATGCGGTAAGCACTCTGACTGCCGTCGCTGCCGCCTCCGCCGATTCCTCAGCGAGCACGAACGATCCTGCATCGCGTTTGCGATTGCCGCGTGTCGCGCTGTGTAGTCGGGTGGATGGATTCGGGCGGTTTCGCCCGATGGCGAGTAACGTGTTTGTGGCTGGGCGACCTGTGCGGATGATCGTGTATGTTGAGGTTGCGGGCTTTCGCATTCGCGAGGCAAAGTCGGGCGATCCGCTCGTCGCGAGTGCATCCGCGAGCGAGCAGCACACCGTCGATCTCTCGCAATCGCTGCGGCTCTACACCGACAGCGATGGCACGCTGGTGTGGCAGCGCCCGGCGCAGCGCGCGATCGAGACGAGCCTGTCCAAGCGTCAGGATTTCTACTTGCTGCAAGTCATCGAGCTGCCGGCGACGCTGAGCGTGGGGCGATTCAACCTCAAGGTTGTTGTGAGCGATGCAACGAGCGGCGAGCAGGCCGAGGCGGTGCTGCCGATCGTGCTTGTTGCCGAGCCTGCGGCGAGCCGGCAGTAGAAACAAATCGCACAGGAGTGTGCCAACGCAAGCCGCCCCCGCGCAGGGCACGGGGGCGGCTGGTGATGCGGAGCAATGTGGCTTAGGCGGCGGTGTACTTGCCGCGGCCAACCTTCTTAAAGAGGCTCTTGTTCTTGAGCAGCGTCTGGTTCACGATGACGCGGAAGTTCGCGGCGCCGCTCTGATAGCCCGTGGCGAGCACGGCCTCGGCGATCTCTGGCACGCCCATGGTCTTGCCCTTGATGACGGCGCGGATGGCCTCAGAGAGGCTGCTCTCGTTGCGAGGGCGGACGCGACCGCTGGCACCGGCGATCGCAACACCGGCGGCGCGAATCTGCGCATCGAGTTCCGCGAGTGCCTTCGCAAGGCGGGTGCGCTTGCGCTGCATGGTGGCAACGCCGCGCTGACGGCGAGCGAGCTCTGCGCGAAGCACGGCTTCGGGAATCGAGGCGAGAGAAGAATCCTTTGGCTTACGACCCATGACGACTCCTAGAAGGTGAGCAAGTAGCTCTTCCGGATGAAAATGAAGGCAAGGCTGTTCCGCCTTGCAACAATGTTGCCAGTGCAACAACACGAGTATAGGCAAACATATTTAGCGACCGTGCATGCCGAGCTTGGTGAGCAAACCATCAAAATGGTCGAGCCCGTAGAACTCTACAATCATGCGTCCGCGCTTGCCGTTTGCATCGGTGAGGATGGAAACCTTCGTGCCCAGGTGCTGGCCAATCTGCCTCTCTAAATCGCGGAGTACGGCGTTGCGCTGCCGCTGCTCGGGAGATTCGGTCTTTGCCACCTCGATTGCGTTCGCGGCATCTTGGCCCGCTTGTTCGAGACGGCGGACGCTCCACCCAAAGTTGGCAGCCAGGGTTGCTGCATTGACGCGAGCATCGCCTGCGGGCATGGAAAGCAGTGCCTTGCCATGCCCCGCGCTGAGCTTCCCCTCCGCAATCAGGGAAGTGATTTGGGGTTCGAGATCGTTGAGTCGAATGAGGTTTGCAACCGAGGATCGATCAAGCCCGACCTTTTTGGCGATTGCCTCTTGCGTAAGGCCGAACCGCTGCATCAGGCCCCGAAGTGCGACGGCGCGGTCCATGGCGTTGAGGTCCTCGCGCTGGATGTTCTCGACGAGAGCCCACTCAGCAGTCTCCTCATCCGATAACACGCGCACAATAGTTGGGACTTTTTCTAGCCCTGCCAGCCTCGCCGCCCGCCAGCGCCGCTCACCAGCGATGAGCTCGTGCTTAGGGCCCACCTTTCGCACCAAGATGGGCTGCATGATGCCGGACTGCAGCACAGAGCTTGCGAGCTGCTGGAGACTTGCCTCGTCAAACACCCGGCGCGGCTGAAATGGACTTGGGACGATGTCATCGACGGGTACAAAGACGACGCGATCCCCTGACGGAGGCGCAACCTCGGCGACCGTGGCGGCACTTGGGGGCGTCACACTCACAGGTTGAGCGTTGAGCAGGTTTGCGAGGCCGCGACCGAGCTTGCGGTTGCCTTGAGGGGAGTCAGGACCGGATTGTGCCATAGGAGCCTCCGAGTTGGCGTAGTCTACTCGGGGCGGCCTGTTCGTTCCACGAGGAACATCAATCGACAAGCCGGACCACGCTCGTCGGATCAACGGCAACAAACACTGAGTCACCAGGCTTGTACTCATCGGGGTGGAGGACGCTTGCCACGAGCGTGCCAGCTCCTGAGCGGTCAAGCCTCACATGGGCGATCTCGCCAAGATACACCGCGTCGGCAACACGCATCTCAAAAGAGCCCGATGTTCCTCGTGGAACAAGTCGAATCGCTTCGGGCCGCACAGAGAAGGATGCCTCGCCACTGCCCTCGAATGGGGCCAACTCAACCCCTCCCCATCGCACAGCTCCGCCTGCGATTGTCGCCCTGATGAGGTTCGCTTCACCCATGAACTCGGCGACGAAGCGAGTGCTTGGCGCGCGGTAGAGTGTCCGCGGCGTCCCGAGCTGCTCGATCTTGCCCTGCCGCATGACGGCGATGCGGTCGGCCATGCTCAGGGCCTCCTTCTGATCGTGCGTGACGTAGACCCCCGTCATGCCCGCGTCCTTGCAAACGCGACGAATCTCCGACCGAAGCTCGATCCTCAGCTTCGCGTCGAGGTTGGAGAGCGGTTCATCGAGTAGCAGCACGCGGGGCTTCACGACGAGAGCTCGTGCGAGTGCCACCCGTTGCTGCTGCCCGCCAGAGAGCTGGGTTGGTCGGCGCGACGCAAGATGGTCCATCTTCACTGCTGCAAGAGCGGCTTGCACGCGGCGATCCCGCTCGCCTCGCTCGACTTTGCGGACATCGAGCCCAAAGGCGACGTTTTCAGCGACCGTCATGTGCGGCCACAGGGCGTAGCTCTGGAAAACCATGCCCGTATCGCGCTGCTCGGGGGGCACTCGGGTAACGTCTGTCTTATTACCGGACTCTTCGAAGACGATGCTCCCACTCGTCGGCTCGATGAATCCTGCGATCATCCGCAGCAAGGTGGTCTTGCCGCAACCCGAAGGCCCAAGCAGAAAGAACAACTCGCCCGCCTCGATGCGCAAGTCCACGCCTGCCACGGCTTGCGTGGTCTTCGGCGCACCCGGTGCGGGCGCGATGGCGGGATACTCCTTCACGAGCCCTTGAATGGCGATGGTGGTCGGCATGCGCCGGAATGTATGCCCCCGACTCCAATCTTCGCGCTCAACCCCATTTGCTCCTGCCGCAAAGTTCCGCTAACAATCGGGCAGTGCATCCCCCTCGCTCGTCACCGCTTCACTCCACCGCCACCGCTCTTCGCGTTCCGCTGATGCTTGTCGGCCTGCTGCTTCTTGGACGCCTGCTTTACCTCGCGTTCTGGTGCCCCTACTCCCTCGTTGAAGATGAAGCAAACTACTGGACGTGGGCCCAGCACCTTGATTGGTCGTACTACACCAAGGGCCCAGGGGTCGCGTGGACAATCTGGCTCACCACGCAGATCTTCGGCAACACCGAGTTTGGCGTCCGCGTCGCCGCTCCCTGTTTCATGGCAGTGGGGGGGTTCGCGAGTGCTGCACTTGCCTACTCGATCAGCCGCAAGGTCTCTGCGGCAATCGTCGCGACACTTGCGTTCTCGCTCGCGCCGGCGTTTCTGGTGCTCGGCGTCATCCACACGATTGATAGTGGCTTCGCCGCGCTCTGGCTGGTTGCCGCGTGCCTGGCGTGGAAGGGGCTGCGCGAAGCGAAGGCGTGGCCCCTCGCTGCCTGCGGCTTCGTGATCGGAATCGCCGTGCTGTTCAAGTACACGGCACTGCTCCTGCTGCCTGGCCTTCTGATGTTTGCGTGGCTGCATCGCGGTGCGTTGTTCGCGCACGCAAGGCGCGGACCCGTTCTCCTCGGCATCGTGCTCGGCGCGATCCTCTTGTGCGTCGCCGTCGCGCCGGTCGCAATCTGGAATGCACGCGAGGGTTGGCCCACCATCGCGCACCTGCTCGGGCACTTGGGCGTGGCGGGTGGAGACGTGCAGCCCAACCAGGGCGGCGCTGCCGGAGGCTATCGATACAACCCGTTGTGGACGCTCACGTTCTTCGCGACGCTCTTTGCGCTCGCTGGTCCTGCGTTCGTCGTCGCGTGCGCGTTCCTGCCGCGCGTGCTGCGTGCGGGCGTGCTGCGTCGGGCACCATCCACCGACGGGGACAACCTGCGCATGGGCGTGTGGTTTTGCGTGCTCTGCGGGCTGCCTGTGCTGGTGTTCTATCTGCTCGTGAGCCTGATCGCCGAGCCCGAGGGCAACTGGTCCATCGCGGGCTTCCTCACGTTCTTCCCGCTCTGCGGCGTGGCGTATGCCCAGGCCCGGGATCGCTTCGCGCCCGCAGCAAGCCTGCTGCGATTGGGACCATCACGCAAGGCTGCCGGGCATGCCAAGCCGGGCCGCACATGGCAAGAGCACGTGGTCTTCGCGCACGTCATTCTTGGCTCGCTGCTCATGCTGTTTCTGCTTCGTGCAGACCTCGCCTCGCATGTGCCCGGGCTCGCGAAGGTCGTGCCGACAGGCCGCTTCACGGGCGCTGCCACCATCGGCACGCACGCCGATGAACTCGTCGCGCAGCTGCGCAGCGAGACGGGCCAAGAGCCCTTCGTGATGGCAACGCACTACGGGCGCACCGCGCTGCTCACGTTCTATATGCAGCAGCACCCGAACGTCTTCTGCGTCAGCAGCCTCACGGGCGGCCGGCGGACGAGCTGGGACTTTTGGGAGAGCACGATCGTCGCAGGCAACACCTCGCTGCTGGGTCGCCCCGCGCTCATCGTGGGGGGCACCGAGGAACTCTGGCTTCAGCACTTTGCAGCTGTTCGCAACATCGGCGCGCTGCGAGGCGACCCCAAGCGCGGACGGCACGCCTTCCTCGCAACGGGCTTTCGCGGCTTGCCGCTCCCATCGAGCAGCGCGATCGCCCCCTCGCAGCAGCCTCCACTGGAACAGCCGCAAACGCAACCAAAGGGGCTCACGCCATGAGCGATGCCCAACCCAATCGCACGCGCTCGCTCGTGCGCTGGCTGCTCATCTGCATGGGCCTGCTCGTCAGCACGCTGCTTGATACCTGGGTGTATCTCTATCACACGATCGACCGCGAGCGCGCGCTCTGGAACGCCGAGTGGTGGCAGGTCTTTCGCCAGGCGGGCAATCTCATGCCGTGGTGCTTTGTGGCATGTGCCTTCATGCTGCACGACATCCGCTTGCTGAACCCCCGTCAGCTGCCGCGAGGCTCGCGGAGCGCGTTCCTGCATCGCGGCTCCATGATCGTGCTCAGCGCGGGGCTTGCCGGGCTTGCTGCGGAGATTCTCAAAGGCATCTCGCAGCGCGGCAGGCCTATAGGGCTGGGTGTGTATCGCTTTGGCTGGGTGGAAGAGGTGCGGGGGTATGGCCTTGCCAGCAGCCACGCGGCGGTTGCGTTCGGCGCGGCGTTCATGGTGGGCAGGTTGTTTCCGGGCGCGTTCTGGCCCATCTTCATCCTTGCGTGCGGCACCGCATACTCACGCATCACGCCCGGGGCGCACTATCTCAGCGATCTCTATGTCGCGGGCGTGCTCGCGTGGCTTGTCTCGCGCGGCTTGTGGCACTGGCTCGGGCGCTTTCCGGGCGGGCACGCCCACGCGGTGACGCTGCTGCGACCTGCCCATGCAAGCCACGCGACAAACACCGCCGCAGACAATGCAAGAAGCAACGCGTAGGCTTGCGCACCCACCCACGTGAGCACCCTCAGCCGCTACATCGCGCGACTCTTCTTCACCAACGCGTTGGTGCTCATGAGCATTTTGTGCCTGCTCGTCTTCATCGCCGATGTTTCCACGCGCTTTGATGAGTACACACTCTGGGCCCGGGCCCTTGCCTCGGCTGCTGCGGGCAATGTCGACCCAAAGGGCCTCATGGGCACGTTGAGCATGCTGCGCTGGGGGGCGTGGCTGATGGCCGACGTGTGGCTGCCACGACTGGTCGTGCTCTCGCTCTATCTTCTGGGCCCCGCGCTCATCGGCGCGATGGGCTTTACGTGCGCGCAGCTCGTGAAGTATCGCGAGGTGATCGCGGTGCTCGCGGGCGGGCAGAGCTTGTGGCGCGTCGCTCGCCCCATGCTGGTGTGCGCCGCCCTTGCGGTGCTGGGCAGCCTCGCAGCCCGCGAGACCCTGCTGCCAAGCATCGCGACGCTGCTGCCCCGCGCCGAACGCGACGTTGCACGGGCCCGCATCCAGCGCATGACCTCGCAGGCGATGGGCCAGCAAGCGATGCGCGCCGACAACGCACGCGACATGGGCACGCTGACGCGAGACTTCGTGCTCGATGGCAAGGGCAGGCTCATCTACGTGCGCGAGTTTGATCTTGCCACCAGCATCGCGCGGGGCGTCGTCGTCATCGAGCGCGATGCCTTGGGCCTCATGCAGCGACGCATCAGCGCCGACAAGGCAACGTGGGACGGCAGTGTGTGGCAGCTCGAGAACGGCAAGGCGATCGATCGCCCCTCGATGCGTGATGCGCAGACGGGCGAGGTGCGGGCTGGCACGCGCGTGACGACCGCTGCGGTGGCCTCGCTCGCGACCGACGTCGACCCCACGGTGCTCAAGCTGCGCCGCTACGAGAGCCTCGCGAGCAACCTCAGCACGCGTCAACTTTCGCAGGTCATTCAGCGATACCTGCCCCAGAAGGACTCGCCCCAGATCGCCCGTCGCATCGCATCGCTCGAGCGCACGCGCCTAGCGCGCTTTGCCAGCGCTGCCTGCATCTTCCTCACGTTTGTCACCTGCCTGCCCTTCTTTCTGCGAAAGGAACCCACGAACATGCTGCGGCAGTCGCTCCTCTGCGCGCCCGTCGCGGCTGGGGGCCTGCTTGCGGCGACGCTGGGCGTGCTGTTTGTGGTGCCCGGGCTGCCTGTGTGGCTTGGGGTCATGACGCCCCTGGCACTCTTGATTCCTGGAGCAATCGCCGCGGTGAGCAGCGTGCGCAGCTGAGGGCGGGTGCTCTGGCCCGTTCTTTCGTGCGCGGCTGGGCGGCTCGCCGATATTGGCTGCATGCTCCCCTTCAGCGCCTTCCCCGCGCCCGCGTCGTCGCCCCAGGTGCCCCCGCCCCTCGCGGTCATCGTCACGGGCAGCCATGCCCTCGCCGAGCTGTTTGACCGTCCGCTGGCCTATCGCCTCCGCACCAAGCTCGTGCGCGCACTCGCCGACGACGAAGCGATCGACGCCGACCACCGCGTGCTCGTGTGCAGCGACATCTGGTATATGAACCAGGGCTCGCTCCGCATGTTGCCCACCATCAGCGTGGGCAACCCAAACGTGAACGCCCTCGCGGCCTATTACGCCCCGCGCCTCTCCAGCGTGCTCACGGTCGAGGGCGTGTTCATGGTGCAGCTTGACGCCAGCGGCCCCGCGCCCCTCGCGAGCTGCTGGGGCATCGACGCTGCGAGCACCGCTGCGGCTGTTGAGAGCTTTGAGAAGCGCCTGCTCGAGGGCTTTGTGGCTGCGGTGCCAGCGTGAGCAGCTGCGCGACAGGCACGCGCTGATCGCTCACACCTTGATGCACTTACGACACCGGCGCATCCACCAGCAACCTGCCCGACGCATCCACCGCGCACTCGCGGCGGGACACCAACTGCCGCACACCCTCATACACAACGGCACACACGGCCGTCGCCAGGTTCAGGCTTCGCTCGTGGGGCACCATGGGCAGGCTGACGCACGCCTCGGGCTCGCGCGCCAGCACCTCGGCGCTCAGCCCGCGCGTCTCTTTGCCAAACACCAGGGCATCGCCCCGATGCAGCGTGACGTCGAAGATGCTGCGGGTGGCCTTCGTCGTCAGCAGCCAGCGGCGCGGGTGGTCGCTGCGCAGGGCGTAGTCGTCGAAGCTCGCGTAGTGCCGCAAGGGCAGGCGGGGCCAATAGTCCAGCCCTGCACGCCGGCATGCCTTTTCGCTCACGTCGAACCCCAGCGGGTGCACGAGGTGCAAGCCGCAGCCCAGGGCGACGCAGGTGCGCCCGATGTTGCCCGTGTTGTTAGGAATCTCGGGCTCGACGAGCACGACATGGAACAAACACGCCGCGAAACTCGCGGCGTGGTCGGGCGGAAGAGCTTGCGGGGTGTTCGTCATGCGGCTTGGGCCAGCGTCGGTCACGGCGCGGGCGGAGGGGGCGGTGCCTTGTCCGCCGCGGGTGCGCTCGCGGCTGCTTCGATCGCGGCCTGCACCTCGGCCTCGCTCTTGCCCTGCTGACGGGCGATCCACTCGGCCTCGACCTTGCGGCGGGCCTGCACGCCCGGGTCGTTCTTCAGCAGGTCGAGTAGTGCGCTCTCCATCGCCACGGGCGCGCCCTCGTCCTCGGCGCGAATCCACCACCGGGCCTTGCCGTCGGAGCTGAGCATCATGAGCACCGGCGCGATGTATTCCTCATCGCCATCCGCCTGGCTGCGGATGGGGGACTTGCTGTTGTTCACGAGCGCGTGCCGAAAGACACGGCTCTTGGTGAAGCGCTCAAAGTCTTTCGCAAGCTCAGCAGGGTCGTTGTCCTTCTTCTCCATCTGCCGCCCTGCAACATTGGGGAAGGTGCTCAAGGCGCCGATGACGACAACGTCTCGCGGATACTGAATCTGCAGCTGGTCGGCATACTCGAACATCGGGTTGTAGGTGAAGGCAATGCGCGGGTGCCAGTCGTACACGATCACGATCCGCCCCTCGGTCTTGGGCTTGCTGGGGTACCACCCTTCGTCGGGCAGGCGGATGTCCTTCGCCGGAAGCTGCGCGCCGCGCTCCTCCTGCTGCTTGGAGCGGTCCAGCGGGCGGCGGGGCCACTTGGCCTTCTCATACTCCGACGCATCGGGCAGGTTGAAGGGCAGCTCCGGAATGTTCGTAAACGTCGCCTGCGTGTTCGCGGTGGTGGCACGACGCTGCGCCCGCTCGCGCTCGGCCTGCTCGGTCATCAGGCGATCGCTGATGCCCGCAGCGGAGCTGCTGTCCTCAGCGATGAGGCGAGCGACGGCGGTGTCGAGCGCTTCCAGCGTTACGTCGGCAAAGCGAAGCTGCCCGGCGCGATCGATGAGATAAAAGTCCGGGTCGGCATCAACATCCAGCCCCTGGCGGAACTCGCCCTTGGCATCATGGGCAACGAGTAGCGCGGTGCCCTCTGGGGCTGCGGGCTTAGATGCTTTGTCCCACTGCTGCTCGCCGTGCACCATCACCACGATGAGGCCCTTCTTGCCGTGCTCCTCGGCGAGGCGGGTTGCGAGCGCTGGCACGCGCCGGCTGGTGGGCAGGTAGCCTGTCCACGTCGCGATGAGCACGACCTTGTCCTTCGTGTCAGTCGCGGTGAGGGCCTTGCCGTTGGTCCAGTCGCTCAGCTTGGCCCACAGCGTGCTGTCGAAGGCCTTGCGCTCGCGCTTGTTCAGCGCGTCGCGCCGTGCGCCCTCGCCCTCGCGGGCGATGTCGGTCTCGGCAACCACGATGGGTGCGGGCTTGCCCGCGCCCTGCGCGAGCGCTCCGCCCGTGCTCGCGGCAACCGCCAGCACGCCCGCAGTACGCATCAGCCACCCCGCAGCCCGCCTGTCGTTCCTGTGCATGGACAACTCGCTTCCTTCTGATGAAAGACCAAGGACGCCTGCTTGCTTGGGTGAATACCCAGCCCTCGCACGCGTGCAGCACGCATGATAGTGCCAACCCGCCCGTCTTGTTTCTCGACGCACACCTGACGCGCCGGTTCCGCGACCGCGTCCGCTCAGGGCGCGAAACCACGCCCGCACCCGCACGAACCCCTCACCGCAGCCAACTCCATGCGACCGCTAACGCGGTTGCCACGTTCAGGCTATCAACGCCCGCCCGCATCGGGATCGCCACGCGGGCACTGGAAGCCTCAAGCGCCGCTGGCGAAAGCCCAGGCCCCTCGGCCCCCACGAGCACCGCCGTGTTCTGGTGTGTGCCTTGCCCCGCCCGCAGCGCTTCCAGCGGCGTGTCGCCCCCGGGCGTGAGGGCCAGCACGCGCCACCCCGCAGCCCGCAGGCGATGCAGCACGCCGGGCCAGACCTGCGAGGGTGGTGTGTCGCGTCGATCAAAGCCCGCGAGCTGATCGGCTCGCACGAAGGGCGTCGTCAGCACGTGCCCGATGCTCACCCGAATCGCCTTGCGATACAGCGGGTCGCAGCAACCCGGGCCCAGCAGCACGCCCGCGCGCGATGCATCCCTGCCCGCAAGGCAAGCAACGTTGCGAAAGATCGCCCCGATGTTGTCGTAGTTGTTCACGCCCTCGACGATCGTCAGCGTGTCGCACGCCGCAAGCTGCTCGAACGTGGGCGGCTCTGGCCTCTTGCCCGCCGCCAGCACGCCCCGATGGAACGCAAAGCCCACGATCTCGTGCAGCTCGTGCTCGCTGGCAAACAGCAAAGCAATCGCCTCGCCTGGCATGCGCCGTGCCCGCTCCGCGAGCGCATCCATCAGCCGCGGGGCCTGCGCCCGCGTCGTGAGCACGCTCTGCACGCCGCAGGGGCTGGCGAGCAGTTGCCGGACCGTGAGCTCGCTCTCGGCGATGAAAACATCGTGCAGCCCGGCAAGCTCGCGCTCGCGCACCGCTTCGTCCTTCAGGCCTCGGTACGGCGCGAGCAGCGCATCGCCCGGGTGCATCGATGCAATGTCGTGCTCTGCGATCGGCATCGGTGGATTATCCGCACGCGAAGCCCGCCGCGCAGCAAGCCCGACAGCGACTATCGTGCCCCATGCTCCCGCTGCCCCCACACGTGATCGATGCCGCCCGCCCGCGCCTGCTGCTCGCGAGGCAGGTCGGTGCGCACGTGGGCCAGCTCGTGTGCGGCATCCTCGCGTCGGGCGAGCTTGGCACCATCATTAAGCCCGATGGCTCGCCCGTCACGCGGGCCGACAAGCTCGCGGAGCGCGTGGTGCGCGAGGCAATCGCCCGCGACTTTCCGCAGGATGCGATCTTGGGTGAAGAAGAAGGCCTGACGGCTGGCACCTCGGGCTTTCGATGGGTGATCGACCCCATCGACGGCACGAAGAGTTACATCGCGGGCATCCCCACGTTTGGCAACCTGCTGGGGGTGCAGTGGATGGGCGATTGCCAAGCAAGCCCCGCCCGCGACGGACTCACGCCGCCCATCGTCGCGGGCTACGCGGGTTTTCCGCTGCTGCGCGAGGAGTTGTGGGCACTCGCAGCCGAGCCCGCATGGTGGCGCAGCGAGACCACGGGCGGCACCGTGCTGCGCCAGGCCCGCATGAGCACCCGCAGCGACCTTAGCGCAGCCGTGATCGATACGGGCAGCCCGCAAACCTTCGCGCGGGGTGATCGCAGCGCGGTCTATGAGCGCTTGGCTCGCAGCACGCAGCGCTGCCGCAGTTGGAACGATGCGTACAGCTTCGCCCTCGCCGCCACGGGACGCATCGATGCGGCGGTGGGTTTTAAGGCAAGCCTGTGGGACCTTGCCCCCTTCGCGGTCATCTGCGCGCAGGCGGGGGGAGCGATGACAAACTGGGCGGGCGAAGGCAAGCTGGAGAGCGGGACGTATCTGGCGTGTGGTGAGGGGCTGCGGGCGGAGGTGTGCGCGGCGCTGACCGAGCAGGCCAGGCCCTAGCCCGCCACTCGATAGTCCTCACTCCACGCCATACACCATCTTCGCCTTCCCCCGCAGGTGCCGCAGCAGGGGCGCGCTGTCCAGGGGTTTGCCCGTCACGCGCTCGCACAGCTCGCTCGCGCTATACCGCCGCCCGTGCTGGTGCACGTGCACGCGCAGCCACTCGCGCAGCTCGAGCATCTCGCCCTTCGCGATGTTCTTGTTCGTGTCGGGCAGGTCGGTCTGAATCTTCTCCCACAGCTGCGCGGCGTAGAGGTTGCCCAGCGTGTACGTGGGGAAGTAGCCAAACAGGCCAAAGGCCCAGTGCACGTCCTGCAAGCAGCCCCTGCGGTCGTCGGGCACGTCCACGCCCAACTGCTCCTTGTACTTCGCGTTCCACACGCTGGGCAGGTCCTTGGGCTTGATGTTCCCGCTAAACAGCCCGCGCTCGATCTCAAACCGAATCATCACGTGCAGGTTGTACGTTCCCTCGTCCGCCTCCACGCGGATGAGGCTCGGCGCGATCGTGTTCGTCGCGCGCGTGAAGTCCTCGACATCAAACTTCTTGAAGGCCTTGCCCCAGCGCTTCTTGATGATGGGCAGGGCCCACTTCCAGAAGTGCTTGCTGCGACCCACGCTGTTCTCCCACAGCCTGCTCTGGCTCTCGTGGATGCCCAGGCTGATGCTGTCTGCCAAAGGCGTGCCAAACAGGCCCGGCACGTCCTTGGGCAGCCCCTGCTCATACAGCCCGTGCCCGCCCTCGTGCATCGTGCCATAGAGCGCATCCGTAAACTTCTCGTCGCGGTAGCGCGTTGTCAGGCGCGTGTCGCCCGGGGCAAGGCCGCTGCAGAATGGGTGCGTCGTGGTGTCCAGCCGGCACGCGTCCATGTCAAAGCCCATGTGCCGCAGCACAAGCTGCCCGAACTCGTGCTGCAAGGCAGGGTCCACCTGCTGCTGGAGGCAGCTGGTGTCGACGAGGGGCTTCTTCTTCTTGCCGCTGCCCACCTTGTCCTGCACGCTGGCGATGAGCCCGCTCAGCTCCTTGCGCAAGGGCGTAAACACGCTCTCGATCACAACCGCCTGCGCCCCAGGCTCATACTCATCCAGCAGCGCGTCATACACCTCGCTGCCCGGCAGCCCGCTGTGCAGGCACTTGGCCTTCATCGTCGTCAGGTCGATCATCTTCGTGAGCATGGGGAGGAACATGCCAAAGTCGCTCTGGCTGCGTGCCTGCTTCCACACCTCCTGCGCCTCGCTCCCCGTCTTGGCGAGCTCTGCCACCAGGTCCGCGGGCAGCTTCGTCGCCTTCTCATAGTCGCGCCGCATCTCACGCACGTTCGCGCGGGCAGCCTCGTCGCTCTGTACAGCCCTGTCGCTCTCGCACTGCTGCAGCAGCTCGCCCAGGCGCTTGCTCGTCCGGCGCTCGTGCGACAGCGTCGCGATGAGCGCGCTCTGCTCCGCCCGCGCCGCCGCCCCCTTGCGGGGCATGTACGTTTCCTGGTCCCAGCTCACCAGCGCCCCCACGCTGGTCAGCGTTGCTGCCTCGCGCAGCAACGCGCACGCCTCGCTATAGGCCCGGCTCGCGCGCGCCGACTCGCTCACGGGGTTGGGTCGTGGCGCGGGCGCAGTGCTTGCGCCTGCCTTGGCCTTCGCGGCCTTCGCGGCTGCGGGCGTTTCCAACTTGCTCTTGTCTTTCGCGGGCTTGTCTTTGGGCATCGGTACGAACCTTGAAGATGCTGATCGTGCCAGTTGTTCCCGCGCAGCCGTCCGATGCACATCGCTCGGAGCCAACCTGCCGCGGCCTGTCACCATCCTGTGACCATGGGGCGCGAACATTATGAGCGACAACAATAGAGCCCCGCCCGCCCAAGACGAACCGCCCCAGCGGGCCCAGAACCGCGAAAGGGGCGTGTTTTCACAATCGGCCTGTTTTCACAATCGCCAGCCCGCCGCGCCGATGCTGTGGCATGACCGCCCGTCCACCCGCTGCCGCGCCAAGCATCTCCACGCGCGAAGACCTGCTCGCCCTGGGCAAAACCAACGCCACTTGGACCTTTCTGGGCTACGCCGCTGCCGCCCTCGCGCAGGCACCGGGCGATGAAGCCATCCGCTGGCTCGTGGCACTCCACCTTGCCAAGCTGGGCCTGGGCCAAGCCAGCCAAGACCACCTAGCGCTGCTGAGCAGCGAGACCGCGAAGCTGCCCGAAGTGCAGATGACGCAAAGGCTTGCGGCTGCTGTTGGCAGCGGCGTCGTGCCCGAAGGCTCGATCCTGCGGCGCGTGCCCAAGCTGCTGGAAGCCCTGCCCGATAGCCTTGCTCGCGAGCTGACGCCGGGCGTGCCTGCCCTGCGCGAGCTGCTCAAGACGCACGAAGTGATGCTGCCGCGGCGTGTGCAAGCCAGTGGGGGAGAGGCGGCCAGCGATGCCCAGGGGGTCGACGTGCGGGGCTGCATCATCCGCCCCAAGGCAAGCACCGATCTGCTGACCTGGACGGGCGGCTTCGATGCGATGGAGCTCGCCCGCGAGTGGGCCCAGTCTCGCGCGGGCAAGCAGGCTCAGACGGGCGTAATCGTCGTGGGCCTTTGCCCGCCCCAGCCCGCACTCGCCGTCGCGGGGCAGAGCGCCGCACAAGGTGGCACGCAGCAAGCGGGCACGCCACTGGGCAGCATCACGATCCTCGAGCCCGACGCCGCCCGGGCTTTACTGGGCCTGGCACTACTCGAAGATTGCTCGCCCATGCTGCAAGCCCACGTGCGCGTGCTGGCTGGCCCGAGCGCGGGGGAGCGATATGCCACGCTGCTCGCAACCAAGGTGACGCAGGGCGGCATGCTGCCCAGCGCGCTGCTCAGCCTGCCTCGGGCAGACACCACGCCCTTCGCGCGCGACCTCTCCGCCCGCGTGCAGCAGGCCCACGACACGCAGGTCGCCGCCACGCGCGCCCTCGTCGCTCGCGTGCACACCCGCGCGAAGGATCGCGATGAGGCCTGGCGTCAGGCCCGCTGGGAGCAGGCCCTGCGCGAGGGCAGCGAGGAGCCCCTGCGCGTGCTGCTTGCCACGACGCGCTACAGCACCTTCGTGCAGTACAGCACGATGGACCTTGCCGAGAGCTTCGAGCAGCTTGGTTGCCGGACGCAGGTGCTCATCGAGCCCGAGCCCGGAGACCAGCTCACCGGTCAGAGCTACGCGCAAGCACTCGATGCCTTCGACCCCGACCTGCTGGTAATGGTGAACTACACGCGAGCCCACGTGGAGCAACTGGTGCCGCCCTCGCTGCCCATGCTCACGCTGGTGCAGGATGCACTGCCCAACCTGCTGGACGCAGCCACCGCGCGCACGCAGCAGGCGATTGATGTGCTCGCGGGTGTGCGCCTGACCGAGCTGGTGCGCACGTTTGGCTATCCGTCGCAAGGCGTGCTGCCCGCGCCGGTGCCTGTCAGCCCGCGCAAGTTCTTCAAAGCTTCCCCCGCCAGCGAGCGCCGGTGGGACGTGCTGCTCGCAACGCACCACAGCGCGCCCCCCGAGGTGCTGCACGCCGAGCTTGTGGCCCAGCAGCGCACGCCCGCAGAGCGCGAGGCCCTGCACGCGCTGCTCCCTGTGTGCACACACCTCGCGCGCACGCAGCCCTACGGCATCAAGGCCCAGTTGCACACCGCCGTGCGCGAGACGCTCGCGCGGCTTGCATCCATCGAGCCCGATCGCGTGCCCGCCAGTGCCATCAGCTCGCTCGTGCACGGCTACTGCATGCGCATGTGCGACCGCATCCTGCGGCACGACACGCTCGGGTGGGCGATCGCTGTCGCGCAGCGCCACGACCTGCGCCTTGCGCTCGTGGGCAACGGGTGGGACGAGCACGAGCGATTCCGGCGTTACGCACAACCGTCGGTGCAGCACGGGCCCGCCCTGCGCGAGCTGTATGCCAGCAGCGCGTGCTGCCTGCACGCCAGCATGCATGGCGTGCTGCACCAGCGCGTGTTTGAGTGTGCGATGACGGGTGGGTTGCCCCTTTGCCGCAACACGATCAACGCGGCGTGGCCCGCCTTCACGCACGCGCGGGCCCTTGTGGCGGGTGCGCTCGCGGGCACGCCCACGCAACCGCTCGCGGCGGGCGAAGGATGGCGCGTGCGCCCGCACGCCTGGCCCATGCTGGCAGATGCCATCGAGCTCATCACGCGACTGGGCCTGCCGCGCGAGGCGGTGGTGGGGGAGGATGGCCTCGCTCAGGTGCTGTGCTCGCACGCGCACGAGCGCGACGTGGACGAGGTTGCCAGCGGGATCATTCTGCCCGCGAGCGAGACGTTCTTTGCGAGCCAAGCGCAGCTCGAAACGCTCGTGCTGCGAGCCACGAGCGACCGCGCCTGGCGCGAGCGCACGAGCGACGCGATCGCGAGCGCGTGCGCTGAGACGGTGACCACGGACGCGCTCGTGGCGCGAGTGCTGGCGCACATGCAGGTGCAGTTTGCGCACGTGCGCGAGTGCGAGGAAGCGGCAGTGGGGGGGTAAAGGGTCCTCGCGCTGCGGCGTTGCGGGCGCGAACGCACGCAGGGTGCGTGCGAGGCATTCGCCATTCGGGATTCGGCATTCGTCCTTCGGCGAAGCGACATTGCTCTCGCTTGCGCGGCAACGAATGCCCAATGGCGAATGCCGAATGCCTCGCCAATCCAGATCGTGCCGCTTGCACACCCACCTTCGCCCCAGCAAGCCGCTCAACTATTGTGCGTCACGATGTCGTGCAGCAGGCCCTTGCGGGGCTCGTGCGCTGGCACGCCCACAACGATGGTGTTGTCGGGCACGTTGCGCGTCACCACCGCGCCGGCACCCACCACGCAGTGGCTGCCAATGCTGATGCCCGGCAGCACCCGGCTGCCAAGGCCCACCAGCGTGTTGTCGCCCACGCGGACGCGCCCGCCCAGCACGCACCCGGGCGCGATGTGCGAGTTACGCCCGATGATGCACTCGTGCTCCACGATCGCGCCGGTGTTGATGATCGCATGATCGCCGATCGTCACGCGGGGCTGTACCACGCTGTGCAGCGCGAGCAGCACGCCCACGCCCACGCGGGCCTCGGCAAGCTCGAGGAGCGCCGCGTCGTTCCACCACAGGTTGGCAAACGGCATGCTGAGGTTCTGCTCACGAAGCTGATGAATCGCCCGCTCGCGCTGGCTGATCTCACCGAAGGCCACGATGCAGCATGGGTTCTCGTCTGCAAGCAGACCATGCCCGAGCACCGCATCGCCCTCGCAGACGCGCTTGACGTCCTTCATGGTGCCCAAGTACGCCGGTGCACCCGCACCCGCGCCGAGCACGGCATTCGGGGCATCATCGAAATAGCCCGCGATGCGCCAGCCGCGCAGCTTGGCGACCATGCTGACAACCAGCGCGTGCCCGCCCCCGCCCAGGAGCACCAAAGGTGGGTGCAAAGGGCCCGACGAGCCATAGCCACTGCCAACGCCAGAACCAGAAACTGCTGCATCGCGCATACGCTCATTGTCGGTGCTTTGCGGGCATCACATTCGCAACTTCAGCATTTTGGGACGCCCCTTGGCATCACAACCCCCAGCCCACCCCGACACCCCCCTCACCCAGACCTCGCCCGCCGCAGTGGCCGAGCAAACACCCAACCCAGTTCGGGTGGCCTGCGTGAGCTATCTCAACACGCAGCCCCTGGTTGCGGGGCTCGAAAAGCTGCCGCAGATCAAGCTCTTGCCCATGGTGCCCAGTGCCATCGCGGGCAGCGTGCTGCGCGGCGAAGCTGACCTTGGGCTGTGCTCATTGGTCGACTGCCACCGCCATGGCCTGGTGCGCCTGCCCGTGGGCATGATCGCGTGCGATGGCCCAACCCTCACCGTGCGCTTACTGAGCAACGTGCCCTGGCAGCAGGTGCGCACGCTGCACGCCGACACCGACAGCCACACGAGCGTGGTGCTGGCGCAGGTGCTGCTCAGGCGTGCGTTTGGCGTGCAAGGCGTGAGCGTCGTGCCGTGGAAGGAGAGTGCGCCGGCCGATGGGCCCGCAGCACAGGCTCCGCAAACCCTGCTCATGATCGGCGACAAGGTGGTGCTGCGAGCGAGCGAGGCTCGCCAGTATGCCTATTCGCTCGACCTGGGCGAGGCCTGGAAGCAGCTGACCAACCTGCCCTTTGTCTATGCAATGTGGGCCACCACGCCTGCCCTCGCGCGCGACCCGCGCGTGCACCTGGCGGCAAGCCTGCTCGATCGCCAACGCCGGCATAATGCGGGGCGCTTGGGGTGGATCGTCCGCACGCACGCCCTGCGGCTGGGCTGGCCCTTGCCCGAGGCGGAGCGATATGTGCAGTCGCTGCTGCGCTTTGCGCCAGACGAGCAGAGCGAACACGGCGCACAGACGTTTTTGCGATACGCGGTGGAGGATGGCTTGCTTGCGCCAGCGGGGCACGCAGTTGGGCTCGACAGCTCCCACGCGCATGCCAACGCCCACGCCTCCAGCCAGTGATGACGACCGATGAAGACCCGCCATGCCTCACCTGCCGGGCATCACGCACGCGCCCGCCCTCGCGGCCCTCGCGAGCGAGCTTGCCCACGCCCGCCCGCAGGTGCTGCTGGATGATGTCCGC
>JAIYDA010000146.1 GCA_027487735.1 Planctomycetaceae bacterium
TCGGCGTGCTTCTCGGCTTTGCGAAGCTCTCGGGCGTATCGGGCAAGCGACTCGCGAACACGAACGTTTGAATCGGGCAGCACCTGTCGCAACACCGTGAGGAACTTGGGATACTCGTCGAGCACGCGAGCAAGCTCTGCCGGATTGCCGAAGGGCTCGGGGAGCGCGGCGAGGTCGCCCCGCATCCCAAGCTCTTCGCTCTGCGTCGCGAGGGTCTGGGCGTTGTTTGCTCCCAAGGCAGCAAGGGTGTCGAGAGAAATCTGCTTGCGATCGGCGAGACCTTGCTGCATGATCGCTCTGGCTGACTCCAAGTCCTTAGCAGTTTTCGCAGCGCGGAAACGAAACACGGAGAACTGATTGAGGTTGTGCCGCGTGATGAGCGTGTCGACGTTGGCCTCGCCCAGCAGCTTTCTCCGCAGTGCCAGGGCTTCGTTATAGATAGCCTCCGCCCGCGCGCGATCGTCACTGCCTGGACTATTTCTGCTCTTGTACGCGCTGGCGAGGTGATTGAGCAGCATCGCGAGCGTGACCGACTCACCCCGGGCCCGCTCCTCCGCGATCAGCGCCTCAAGCTTGTCGATGTCCTCTTGCACGACAGCAACGCGATACGCCGCCTCGCCACGCGAACCAGCAACACTTGCGACGAGCTCCGAGTCATCCAGCGTTGCTGCGAGCTTCTCCGCATCGTCGAGCAGTGCATCGCCCGCGTCGAGCTCGCCCATCTTCACCAGCAGGTTGCCGATGGTCGCCTTCACCCGTGCTCGCTGCGCATCGTTGCCCGCGAACCGCTCGTCGATGCCCGTCGCCGCATCGCGAAGCAGCTCCGCCGCCGTCGCCGTGGCACCACCCTCGCGGTCGCCATCGGCCGCACCAAGCACGTCCTTCTCGAGGAACTCGCTGAACTGCCGCGCTTCCTCGGCAAACGCGCGGGCACGGCGTTGCTGCACCACTGCCACGACGCCCGCACCGACCGCGCACAGCGCAATCGCGGCAAACACCGCCGCCGCGACCTTCGCGCGCCGTACGCGCGCCTCGCGTGCAGCCTCTCGCGCGCGTTCGGCCTCCAGTGCAGCGTCCTCGCTGGCGCGGACGAACGCGACCGACTGCTCACTCACACTGGCTCCAAGCCCCTCCACCATCGCCAGCGCTTCGCTCAGGGGCAGCCCCGGTGCGAGCAGCAGCGACTGCGCCGAGGCTTGCGCCGCGGGCGTGCCGCTTGCTCGCACTGCCCCGTAGCGCATCGCCGCCGCCTGCACGCGCTCGCGCACCGCGAGCATCGCCGCGTCTTGCGCGAGCTGCGTCTTGGCGAGGGGCCACCGCGTGAGCAGCGCTTCGTGCGCCACGCGCACGCGCTGCTCGCCCCCGCGACTGTCGCTCACGAGCAGGCGTGCATCGGCTCCGAGCATCCGCTCCACGACTTCGCTCGCGCCGGGAACGGCGCGAAGCTGGCTCATGCTCGCCCACTGCGCTCGCACGCCCTGCGTCTCGGTCGCGCCCTCATCCACGCGTGCAAGCAAGCGAATGACCGCGGGCAGCGCTGCCCTTGCTTGCGCGGAGAGCCCCCCCACGATCTCGTCCGCTCGCATCGCGATCGCGCCGCCAAGCCCGCCCACCTGCGCGTACGCCTCCCACGTCAGCAGCCCATCATCTGAGCGACGCTGGTAGAGCTCATCGAGCACAAAGCTCAGCAGGGGCAGGCTGCCAGCCTCGCGGGCTGCCTCGGCACGGATGGCTTCGTCGAGGCGAGCACCATCCTCGGCGCGTGCGGCAAATCGCAGCCCCGCCTGCCGCGCGGGCTCCGCGATCATCTGCCCAAGCTCTATGTCACTGGGGGCCTGCACCCAGGCCAGCCCATCTCCGCGCGCGAGCTCAAGCAGCTCGCGCACGCCAGGCACCCTCGCCGAAAGCTGCGCAAACGCATCGCTCCGCATCGCCACCAGCACGAGCACCCCGGGCAAACGCGCCAGCCCCGCGAGCGAGCCCGCCACCGCGCTGCGCTCAGCTTCACCCACCCCGAGTGCTTCCTCGCCTTGGTCGAGCACCACCACAAGGCCCGCCGTCAGGTCGCTCCGCACGCCTGCCGCAATCGCGGCCTTGCGCTGCGCCTGGGCCACGAGCGTGCACAAGCCCACCGCGCTGCCCCCGCATGCTTGCACCACACGTCGAAGCTCGGCCTCGGTGCTGCCAAGCTCGGGCAGCGCGCGCAGCAATCCCGCAGCGAGCGCACGCGATGGCTCGCCATCCGCCCCGGGTTGCACCACGCAGTGCCGCGCGATGCCCGTGCCCGGGAGCACACCAACATCGAGCAACTGCGGCAGCACGCCCGCCTTCACCAGGCTGCTCTTGCCGCTGCCCGATGCGCCGAGCACCATCACCAGCCCCTCCCCCTGCGCCACGCGCCGCAGTGCCGCATCGCGAATGCTCGCAGACGCCTGGGCCCGCCCAAAGAAGATCGCCGCATGCTCCTGCTCATAGCTGGCAAGGCCGCGGAACGGGCTGCCCTCAAACCAGCCGATGGGCGGCGCATCGACCCCGCGTGCTTCCTTGATACGCCTGAGCACGAGCTGGCGGAGGTGCGTGTACACCATCTCTGCGAAGGCCTCGGGCGTGTCGAAGGGCCACACCGCGCCCATCGCCTGCGTTGCAGGGCCAAACCAGCGCAGAAAGAACTCCTCCACGCTCTTGCGCTGGGCGAGCCGCATCGCGAGCGCCTGCTCGTTGGACAGGTCCGCCGTGATTGGAGCGGTTTTGCGATAGACCAGTAGGTCGGGACGTTTGCGCTCCTCGTTCGCGGCCTTCGCGGCCTCAAACTCCCACTCGGTGCCGGTCACGGGCTTGCCCGTCTTGCGACCGAGGTAGCGATCGCTGGGCAACTGCAGCCCGAGCTTCGACCACACGATGACGACGACGATGTCGGTCGTCGCAGGATCGGTGATGCCATCTTGCCAGTGCTTGTCCGCCGTGAGCGGCTCATGCTCCCAGAACACGGGCTCGATCACCGCGTGGTGCACGAACTCTCGTGCGAGGCGCTGCACGATCGCAAGGCCGCGCGAACGCTCGATGCGCACGTCATCGGGAGACGACAGGAATACACGAAGCGACAGCTTTGCATCCATGCCCCCAACGTACGCCGGTCGGTGCATCCGCGCGCCCACCCAAGCACGCCCTTAACGCTTGGCGTCGTCGTCGTGCAGCATGCGGTGGGCCGGGGACTCGAGGTCGTCAAACTGCCCGTGCTTTGCAGCCCTCGCAAAGGCCAGCACCGCGAGCCCCGCGATGAGCATCGCAGCTGGAATCATGATGACAATCACGCTCATCGTCCACGCTCCTTCGTGCCAAATGCCCTGGAACCCCACGCGATGCCCAACACCGTGAGCGAGCTTGCGGGCATGATGATCGCCGCGAGCAAGGGGCTGATGGCCCCTGCCATGCTCAGGCCAGCCGCAATCACGTTGTAGAACAAGCTCGCGGCGATGGTCGCGTGGATGGCCCGCATCGTGCCGCGTGCACCGTCCATCAGCTCGACGATGGGCAGGAGACCCTCACGCGCAAGCGACACATCCGCCGCAGCAAGGCTCGCCTCGGCCCCGCCCCGCACGGCGATGCCCACGCTTGCCGCGGCCAGCGCCGCCGAGTCGTTCACGCCATCGCCCACCATCACCACCGCGCCGCCTTGGCGCGAAGCGAGTTCGTACCGCACCTGTTCGAGCTTCTGTGCAGGCAGCGCACCGCCCATGCAGTCGCTCGCTTCGATACCCACCGCACGCCCCACGCTCTCGACGACATCCTGCGAATCGCCCGAGAGCACGCGCACGCGCCACCCCGCCTCGCGAAGCGCGGCGATCGCTCGCGGCGCATCGGGCCGCACGGGGTCGCCCAAAAGCAACGTCGCGACATGCGCGCCATCAACTGCGACGTGCACGCTAGAGAGCCCACCCGCGCGCCCAGCCCGCAACCTTGCCGCACCCGCAAGCTCGTGTTGCAGATGAACGCCCTCGCGCGCCAGCATCGCCTCGTTGCCCAGCACCACGCGTTTGCCCGCCACGATGCCCCGCACGCCCATGCCCTGCACGTGCTCGCTCAGCTCGCACTGCGATGCATCCGCACCAAGATCACGGGCAAGATCACGGGCAATTGCCGTGGCAGCGGGGTGCGAGCAGCCCGCTTCTGCCGCTGCCGCGAGCACGGCAAGCTGCCGATCGCCCAGCACCTCCACCACCGAGAGTTTGCCCGTCGTGATCGTGCCAGTCTTGTCGAGGATCAGCACGCCCTTGTGCCGCGCAGCGCCAAGCACCTGGAGCGCGGCCCCGCCCTTCACGAGCAAACCACGACGAGCCGCACGACCCAGAGCGATGGTCATTGCAAGGGGCGTCGCAAGCCCCAGCCCGCACGGGCACGTGGCGATCAGCAGGGCGGCTGCGTGGTCGATCGCAACGGCAGGCCCCTTCTGCCACCAGATTCTGAGCGTGATCGTTGCGAGCGTGAGCAGCGCGTACAGCAGCCAGTGCCCCCAGCGGTCGGCAAGCAGCACCACGGGCGCACGCTGCTGGGCGGCATCGCTCACGAGCTTCATGAGTTGTCCCGCGCGGGTCTGCGTGCCCGTCGCCACGACGCGCACCGCGACTTCGCTGGAGAGGTTGGTCGCGCCCGCGAGCGTATCATCGCCCACGCCCAGCGGCACAGCGCGGCTTTCGCCCGTGAGGATTGCCTGGTCCGCGTTCGTCTGGCCCTCAATGATCACGCCATCGGCAGGGAAGCACTCGCCCGCACGCACCACCACGATGTCGTGCACGCGTAGGCTCTCGACGCTTACCTCACGCAGCTCGTCGCCCTCGCGCTTACGAGCGCTCAGCGGGGCGAGCGAGAACAGCAGCTCGATCGCATCGCTCGCGCTGCGATTCTGCCGCTGTTGCAAGAAACGCCCGACCAGCAAGAAGAACACGAGTGCCGAGATCGAATCAAAGTAAAGATCGCCCGCGCCCGCGAAGGTCTTCCAGATGCCCCAGATACCGCCCAGATAGAGCCCGAGCACGATTGGCACATCCACGTGCACCGTGCGCGTGCGGATCGCGGCCCATGCGCTGCGCAGGAACGTGTTCGCGGGCCACGCGAGGCAGAGCGTGTTCAGGATCATCGCGGCATATCGCAGCAACTGCTCGTGCGCGTGCTCGATGCCCTGGAACAAGCCGGCGTAGAGCGCGAAGTAGAGCAGCATGATGTTGCCCGCGCACGCGCCAGCCACTGCCATCCGCACCATCATCGCCCGGTCCTCGCGCCGGCGCACGTCGCGCACGCCCTTGCCTCGCGAAGGATGGGGCGGATACCCCAGCTTTGCGAGCACCCGCGCCACCTCGCTCAGGCTGGTTGCGCGCTCGTCGATGGTGACGGTGAGGGCGCTGCGACGCAGGTCGAGTCGCGCTTCCAGCACCCCCGCCCGCACCCGCGGCAGCCGCTCAAGCAGCCACAGGCAGGCCCCGCAGTGCACGCCCCCGAGCAGGAACTCCGTACGCACCTGACTCTCGCCGAGCCGCTGGCAGAAGAGTTCGCGGAAGACCGGATCGTCAAACTCGCCATATGCCCGGCTGCGTCCACCGCTCTCGTCTCGCTGCTTGCTTGCGACATCGCCCGTCTCCTCCAGCAACTGGTAATACTGCTCGAGCCCGCACGAATGAATGATGCCATACGCCGCCTCGCACCCGTGGCAGCAGAACTGCTCGCTCGCCTCGGCACGAAGCAGGCCCGCGGGCACAGCCTGGCCGCAGTGCGTACACGCTGTGTGGAGCAAGGCCTGGTGCGTCGCGTGCTCGTCCGCGTGCGGCGAGGAAGACGCATGCACCGCGCCGCCCGCCGCCATTGCGCCTACTTGCACGGCTGTCATGGCGCACCTCCTGGCGTTGTGGGCTTGGTTGCAGGCAGTGTGCGTGCCTGCGGAGGATGGCACGCGGGCGTGGTGCCATACACCGGGGTCGCGCTCGCCTCACGCAGCGAAGCAAGCGATTGCGGCACCACAAACTGCGTCCGCTGCGAGAGCGTCCACATCGCGGCAATCGCCATCAGCACCGCAGCGACGAGGCCACTGCGTGGCCCCAGCCTTCCGAGCACTGCCCGTGCCCCGATCGCGACGCCCGCCATCATGGGCAATGTGCCGAGCCAGAAGGCCGCCATCACCAAAGCACCCGCGAGCGGGCTCGCCGTGCCCGCAGCCGCGACGACAAACGTGTAGAGCCAGCCGCAGGGCAGCAGCGTCGTGAGCATGCCCACCGCGAGTGCTCGCAGCGCCGCGGGGAGCGCGAACGCACGCTCATGCGCCCGCCTGCTGAACGCGAGCAAGCCCTGCGGGATGCGCGTCGCCCGCACAAGCACGCCGAGCTCGCGCGCGATGCGCAGTGCGGCGATACCGAGCATGAGCCCCGCGCTCAAGGCCAGCGCCACGCGCTGCACACCCACCAGGCCCCCGCCCAGGTTCAGCCCATGCCCCACAACGCCCGCCATCGTGCCCAGCAGCACATACGTCAGCATACGCCCCGCGTTGTAGCTCGCTGCGAGCGCCACGCGCGACGCGCCGCGAGGCCGCTCGCAGCCGTCGCTCACGGCGATGAGGGCGAACGCCCCGCACATGCCTGCGCAGTGCCCGCTGCCGAGCACGCTTGCGACAAACACCGCACCGAGGATGGGCATCATCGTGTCCACAGCGTCGCTCACTGCCCTACGGGTACGAGCACTTCCTCCTCATGCACGAAGGTCTCTTCCAGGCGTGTTGCTCGCACGCGCACGGTCCACAACCCATTTCGCTGGACATCGAGCTCGCCCACATACCGCCCAGCCGGCTCGCTCTTGCCCTCCACCAGCTTCACGCGTGCCCGCTTGCTCGCGCGCGTGTTGGCAAAGGCTTCAACTTGCACGTCGCACCCTTGCACGGGGTTTCCCGTTGCGTCGCGCATGCTGACCCGCAGCACCGCGGGCTGCGAGCTCGCGTCGATCTCCACCCGCGCGTGCCACCCCAGCGCCCGGCTTGCATCGCGCTCTGCTGCGATCGCGTTAAAACCCATGGCCTTCTCGTAGTACCCGGGCTCGGTTGCCATGCTCTCATCGCCCGTGGCTTTCACCACCGTGATCGCGACGATGACCATGTTCAGCGCAATCAGCCCGACGACCAGCAAGGGCCACTTGCTCAAGCGGCGCGGCACGCTCGTGCCGGTGGTGGCGACAGCAGGCACGCCACCTGGGGCCGATGGCAACACACTCACGCCTGCACTCGTGGTCGCACTCATGGCCGCACTCATGGCTTTGCTCCTTCATTGGGCACAGCTGGCCCAGGCTTCTGCGCGGGGCCCAGCAACACAAACGGAATCACCTTGCGATAGTCCTGCGGCCCGCGCACCTCGATCTTCACGGCGTGCTGCATGCCCGCAAACTCGCTGACGGGCAGCACCGCTCGCACGGGCACCGTCAGCATCTGCCCGGGCTGCACCAGAATCTCCTGCTGCTCCGCCTCGATGCGACCGCTGGGCTCATTCGCGAGCAACATCGTGAACGTCGCGGGCTCATCGCCCCGGTTCACGATCTTCACGCGCAGCATGTTCTGCACCTCGCCATTTGCCGAGACGACAAAGGGCTGCCCCACGCCGCGCACGATCGTGACATCGGCAATGCCAGTGCCACGCAGCACCAGCGTGAACAGCGTGATGATGACGAGCAGCACCGCGGGATACGCCACCACGCGCGGGCGGATCATCTTGGGCTCTTCGCCCTCCATCGCGGCCTGCGACGAGTAGCGAATCAGCCCGCGCGGGCGGTGCAGCTTGTCCATCACCGCGTCGCACGCATCGATGCACTGCGCACACCCCACGCACTCCATCTGCAAACCCCGGCGGATGTCGATGCCCGTGGGGCAGGTCGTCACGCACAGGTGGCAGTCCACGCAGTCGCCCGAGCGTCCCCCTGTGCCGCCCTGCCCAGCAAGCTGCGGGAGCGCAAGGCTCGCGCCGCCCGCCAGCAGCGCGGCGGGGTTGGTGTCTTGCCCCATCTTCTTCATGCCGCGCGGCTCGCCCCGCTTGCTGTCATACTTCACGATCAGGCTCTGCCTGTCGAGCATCACGCTCTGCATCCTGCCATAGGGGCACATCACGATGCAGACCTGCTCGCGCAGGAACGCGAAGTCAATCAGCATCGCCACCGTCACGAGCATCACGATGCCAAACCCCAGCGGGTGCGCAGCGGGCGAGCCGAACACCCACTTGCTCAGCTGCTCCCACGACACGAAGTACGCAAGGAAGACGTGCGCAAGCCCGAACGACACGATCGCATACGCAACATACTTGAGAGGCGTGCCCGCGCCGCTGGTTTGCAGCCAGCCCTTCTTGGGCCGCCCTGGCGCCCCCTCAAAGAACCGCTGCAGTGGGCGATACACAAACTCCATGTAGACCGTCTGCGGACACGCCCAGCCGCACCACACGCGCCCGAGCAGCGCGGTCACCCAGAAGATCGTGAGAAACACGCCGACGATGAGCAGCGCCATGAGCAGCGTGTCGGTCGGATAGAACGTGCCGCCAAAGATGTAGAACCGTCGTGCCGCGATGTCGAGCAGCAGCGCGGGCTTGCCCCCAAACGGAATGATCGGGAGAGCGATGAACAGCGCAACTAGCGCAAACGCCACCACGCGCCGGCGATGGAGAAATCTCCCTTGGCTGAGCTTGGGGTTGAGCCATCTGCGGCTGCCATCCTCGTTCAGCGTGCTGAGCACCGAGTGCTCCTGATCGTCGCTCGCGAGCGCTGCGCTCATGCTCTCGGGCGCTGGCGCACTCGCTCGCGCCGCCCTCAGCGCGGACCCGTCAGGCACTGGTTGTTCCGTCGCGCTGCCCATGCCAGCCTCCCGGGTTCGTCCTGCACGCTCCTCGCCTCACACATGCTTCTTGCTTCACACGCCGCCCTGCGAAGCTCTCTGCACAGAGCGTCGCGAGCTGGCCCCACTCCCCACCCCTTGCGTCCTGCGAGCCAAGCCGCAGCTCAGCGTGCGTCCGCACGCTGCTGCTCGGGCTTCGTCGCGCCCGCGGGCGGAGTCTTCGGGAACGGCGGGATCACGTCACCCTCGGGCGCCTTGGGGCTCGCGGGCGTCGTGCCGCGCAACGTCGCGACATACGCCGCGAGAATCACGCGCTGGTTCTGGCTCAGGCGCGTGTTCCATGCGGGCATGCTGCCCGCCGCCGCTCCCTCGGTGATGGCCTTGTAGATGTCCTCGACGGACCTGACGCTCTTGAAGTTGTCGTCGCAGAGGTTGGGCCCCACCTGTCCGCCACCATCGCTCGCGTGGCATGCCGCGCAGTTCCCGATGAACGTCGCCCGCGCGATCGTCATGAACTGCTCGTTGTTCTGCGACTCAAGAATCGTCGCTTCCGTGGGCTCCAGCGTGCCCACCTTGCCGAACACGCGGATGAAGTCGCGACGCTGGGCCGAGGCCCACGACTCTTCGATCGACCACCCGTACGCGCTCGCATGCCAGAAGACGACGTAGAACGCGCTGAAGGCGATGGTGATGACAAAGATCAGCCACCACCACCCCGGCGTCGGGTTGTCATACTCGCGAATGCCGTCGTACTCGTGGTCGGTCAGTGGGTCGATGGGCTTGCCATCGGGCCCGAGGGGAATCTCGATCTCATCCGCGGCCATAGTGCTTCGATTTGTCGTGGTCTGATTGGTCGTGCTCATGTTCACACTCCTTCAGGCTTCACTCGTCCAAAGCCCGTTCACCGTCGCATGACGCTGCGTGCCGCAGCTTGTCCGTCAAGCTCTGCCGCTGCCCGAGGCCTGCTCGCATGCCGTTCCGCGCGACACCAGTTCGCCCTCTTCCAAGGGCAGCCCGCCCGCACGGTGCAGCTCGCTGCGCCGGCTGCGCTTGCTCACGCGCATTACCACACCCACAAACACACCGATGAACAAGGGCAGCGCGAGAATCGGATAGATGCCCAGTCCAAGGTTGCTCATCACGTCGGTCAGTCGCATCGCGTTGCTCCTTCTGCGTGCATGCTCGGTCGTGCTTTCGTTGCGTTCCAACTCAGCTTGCCAAACTCGCTTGCCAAGCTCGCTTGCCAACTCAGCCTGCCGCCTCACGGTGCCGTGCTCGCGACAGGCGTCGCGGCAGCCGGCGCTGCGGGTGCGGGCTTGTTGATGTCTGTGCCCAGGCGCTGCAAGTAGGCAATCAGCGCCACCACCTGCTTGTTCTCCAGGCCTGCGGGCCCGCCCGCCGCCACGATGTCGTCGGCGATTGCCTTGGCTTGCGTTTGCGCGAGCTGCGTGCTCAGCCCATCGCGAACTTCTTTCGGATAGGGCACGCCCAGCATCGCGTGCGTGAGCACGCTGCGATCGATCTCTTCCCACACGATCTCATCCTTCAGCAGGTGCGGGTAGGCGGGCATGATGCTCTGCGGGCTCGTCTGCCGCGGATTTTCAAAGTGCAGCACGTGCCAGATGTTGCTCCGCAGCCCACCCTCGCGGGCCAAGTCTGGCCCGAGGCGACGGCTGCCCCACTGGAAGGGCCTGTCATACACAAACTCGCCCGGCTTGCTGTAGTCGCCATATCGCTTGGTCTCGGCCCAGATGGGTCGGATCATCTGCGAGTGGCAGTTGTAGCAACCTTCGCTGATGTAGACGTCGCGCCCGCCCAGCTCGAGCGGCGTGTACGGCTGCACGCTCGCGATCGTGGGCACGTTGCTGCGGATGAGGAACGTGGGGATCAGCTCGAGAGCGCTCGCGGTCGCAACCGCAAGGAAGGAAAGAATCGCAAGCTTCGCCGGGCGAGCCTCCCACGCGCGGTGCCACCACACGCTCGTGATGTGCTGCACCAGCACGTCGCCCTTCTTGCCGAGCCCGATGTTGTCGGGCAGACGCGTCTTGAAGGCCGGCGCTGCGGGGTCGGCAAAGGGCAGCAAGCGCGGCGCGCTGTAGACGGGCTCGTCATACACCTTCGGGCGCTTCATCCAGGTGCGCACCAGGTTGTACGCGAGCAGGATGGTGCCCAGGAAGTAGAGCGTACCGCCGATGACACGGATGCCGTAGAAGGGCATGAGGCGCATCACGGTCTCGACGAAGTCTGGGTATTGCAGGGTGCCGGTCTGATCGAAGGCGCGCCACATGAGGCCCTGCGTAATGCCGCCGAAGTAGATGGGGATGATGTAGAGCAGGATGCCCAGCGTGGCAAGCCAGAAGTGCCACTCCGCGAGCTTCTTGCTAAACAGCGGAGTCTGATACAGCCGCGGCAGCAGCCAGTAGATCATGCCAAAGGCCAGGAAGCCGTTCCAGCCCAGCGCGCCCGCGTGCACGTGCGCGATCGTCCAGTCGGTGTAGTGGCTCAGGGCGTTCACGCTCTTGATGCTGAGCATGGGGCCCTCGAAGGTGCTCATCATGTAGAACGTCACGCCCACGACGAAGAACTTGAGGATCGGATCGTCGGTCAGTTTGTGCCACGCGCCGCGCAGCGTGAGCAGGCCGTTGATGCCGCCTCCCCAGCTGGGCATCCAGAGCATGACGCTAAAGAGCATGCCCAGCGTGCTCGCCCAGGCGGGGAGCGCGGTGTAGTGCAGGTGGTGCGGGCCAGCCCAGATGTAGATGAAGATGAGCGACCAGAAGTGGATGATGCTGAGGCGGTAGGAGTACACAGGCCGTCCCGCAGCCTTGGGCATGAAGTAGTACATCAGGCCCAGGAAGGGTGTGGTGAGGAAGAAGGCCACGGCGTTGTGCCCATACCACCACTGGATCATCGCATCCTGCACGCCCGCGTACACGGGGTAGCTGCGCGTCAGGCTCGCGGGCAGCGCGAGCGAGTTGAAGACGTGCAGCATCGCCACCGTGATGATGGTCGCGGCGTAGAACCAGAGCGCGACGTACATGTGCCGCTCGCGCCGCACGCGAAGCGTCATGAAATAGTTCGTGCCAAACACCCCCGCCCACACGAGCGCGATCAGCAAGTCGATGGGCCAGATGAGCTCGGCATACTCCTTGCCCTGCGTCAGGCCCAGGGGCAGGCTGAGCGCCGCGAGCACGATGATGAGTTGCCAACCCCAGAAGTGCAGGTTGCTCAGCTTGTCGCTCCACATGCGGGCCTTGCAGAGCCGCTGGGTGCTGTAGTAGATCGCCGCGAAGATCGCGTTGCCCGCGAACGCGAAGATCGCCGCGTTCGTGTGCAGCGGACGAAGCCGCCCGAAGGTGAGCCACTTCGTGTCGACCAAAAAGCTCAGGGGCGCAAGAAATGCGAAGGGCCGGAACCCGGCGACTTCGTAGGTGGTCGCCACGGGAACGATCAGCTCGAGGGCCACGATCAGGCCGACCAAGAACGCCACCAGCGCCCACAGCACCGTCACGCCCATGAACTTCCGGACGATCGCGTCGTCATACTTGAACGTCTCCATCGGCCCGACCGGACCGTCGGCCCCGTGCCCGGCGTTTGCCGCCTTGGCCTCCGCTCCGACGCTCACCGCATGCTCTTCATTTGCTGCCACGACGAGTCTCCAAAGAATCGATGCCGCGCTTCCTGAGCTTCAACAGACATCCAAGTCTATTTTTATTTCGGCGACTGTCAAGACTATCGCCAGAAAAAACTCGACAGACGTGTCTTGATTGTGTGGCAAGAACGGTTTATGCATCGCGAGAGAAAAACAAGGTTTCATTCCTGCCTAACAAGAACGACTAGGGAAGACCCCTGATTGGAGACTTCAACCTCGACTTTCTGTTTTTTCCTCGCTACTCTTGCCGATGGAAGGGCATTGGCGTTGTTGGTCCGCAAATCTTTTGCCCCGATGACCGAACCTTGCTGGCAGCCGATCGCGTATGCTTTCCGGCTCGTTCTTGCGACCCGTTTCGCACTGGCGCAGAACGCTGGGCTGACAAGGAAGACACCCAGACGCCGCTCGCCTTCGTTGGCGGGCCCGTCGCTACCCGCGTGCTGTTCCGCACGCCCGAAGGACACGCATGCTCGCACCGCAATCCGGACGCGAACCCTCGCCCGATTCCACGCCCCAAACGCTCGCCGAATCCACCCTTGATATCGCTCCGGGCATCGACATCAAGCCCGCCGTTGCGGTCGCACCCTATGTGGAGCACCCGCGCAGCGACGCGGAGCGCCGGCTGATCTGGGTCAACATCGCGGGCGTGATGCTGCCGCTCGTGGGCCTCGCGGTGGTAATGTTCCTCACCTGGGGTGGCAGCTTCAACTGGATGTACCTGGGCCTGCTGGTGGGCATGGCGATCCTCACCGAGCTTGGCATCACGGTGGGCTACCACCGCCTGTTCACGCACAAGAGCTTTAAGAGCCCTGCGTGGGTGCGATACACGTTTGCCGCTCTGGGCAGCATGGCTGGGCAGGGCCCGGTCATCCGCTGGTGCACTGAGCACCGCCTGCACCACCAACACTCCGACGACACGCTCGACCCGCACAGCCCGCACATGGGCAAGGCTGGCAGCTGGGGTGACGGCATCATGGGCACCATCCGCGGCGCCTTCCACTCACACGTGGGCTGGCTGTTTGCTACGCCCAGCAAGGGCCTGGGCAAATACTCGCGCGATCTGCACGAGGACAAAGCCGTCCGCGCCGCAGACAAGCACTTCTTCCCTTGGCTGGTCGCTGGATACATCCTTCCCGGCATCATCGCGGGCCTCATCACCATGACGTGGATGGGCTTCCTGCTCGGCATCCTGTGGGGTGGCTTTGTCCGCATGGCCGTCGTGCACCACATCACCTGGAGCGTGAACAGCGTGTGCCACCTCTGGGGCTGGCGCCCGTTTGAGAGCCACGATGAGAGCCGCAACAACCCGGTGGTCGGCATCCTCGCGATGGGCGAGGGCTGGCACAACAACCACCACGCCTTCCCCAGCAGCGCTCGCCACGGCCTGCGCTGGTGGGAGTTTGACCCAAGCTGGCTGCTCATCAAGACGCTGCAAACCGTGGGCCTCGCCCGCGACGTGCGCGTGCCCGACAAGCAGCGGCTGGAGAGCAAGAAGCGGAAGGCGTGAGAGGCGGGTACGAAGTGTGCGTGCCGCGCGGTCCACGCGACGCAAGCATGCTGACGGCGTCGTACGGCACGCGAGAGCCTCGCCTTCCCGCGATTCGCGCCTAGAATCAGCTTGCACTTCCGGGGTGTAGCGCAGCTTGGTAGCGCGTTTCGTTCGGGACGAAAAGGTCGCAGGTTCAAATCCTGTCACCCCGA
>JAIYDA010000110.1 GCA_027487735.1 Planctomycetaceae bacterium
ACGCCCGCGTGGATGGTGAAGTAGTCGACGCCTTGCTGGGCCTGGTGGTGGAGCGAAGCCTGGATGACGTCCCACGACAGGTCCTCGATCTTGCGACCGATGATCATGCTGTAGATGGGCACGGTGCCGATGGGGACGCAGGCATTCTGCAGAATCGCAGCGCGGGTGGCGTCGAGGTCGCCTCCCGTAGACAGGTCCATCACGGTGTCGGCACCCCACTTCTCTGCCCAGCGCAGCTTCTCGACTTCTTCGTGCGTGCCGCTGCTGACGGGGCTGGCGCCCATGTTGGCGTTCACCTTTGTCTTGCTGGCGCGACCGATGCACATGGGGTCGAGCTGGTGGGCGAGGTGGTTGACGTTCGCGGGGATGACCATGCGACCCGCTGCGATCTCATCGCGGACCATCGCGGGCGTGAGGTGGGGCTCGCGCTGCGCGACGCGCTGCATCTGCGGCGTGATGATGCCCAGGCGGGCGTGCTCGAGCTGCGTGATGGGGCGGAAGCCGCGCGGATAGACGACGCGGAGGCGGCGGGCAACGGTGCGGCTGGGCTTGGCGGTGGTGAACTCGACGAAGGCGTGGGTGTCGGTGAGGCAGTTGGTGCAGGTGGGAGCGCCTTGTGGCTGAGCAGCAGGCGCGGCAAAGCCCGCGGCGTTGCCGAAGCGGATCTCCTGCATGAGCGGGTGGGCACTCTGCACGCTGCCCACCCAGTCGCGGCTCACGCAGCCTGGGATGTAGGGCGTGAAGGCCTTGGGGTGCACGAAGGTGCTGGGGGCGTTGGCGGGGCCGCCGCCGTTACCGAAGGTGGGCGTCCAGAACGCATCGCTGGCGTTGCGCGGTGCGGGGATGAAGGCGGGGTCGCTTACCGCGGCCTTGGGCTCTTCGATGGGGCCCAGATCGACAACGCTCCAGCCTGCGGGCAAGAAGTCCCAGGCGGTCTTCGTGCTGGCGGCGGGCATGCCCGGGGTGTCGGGGCTCGCGAACATGAGGGGGCCGCCCAGATCGGGAGCGAGGGCGAAGGAGCCCGGGGTGGTGACGTTGGGCGTGGTGCCCGGGTTGGCGGCGCCGGCGAGGGGCACGCGGTGGCGCACGATGGGGCGGGCGCCCTCGTGCTTGGTAGCGGGCAGGCCTTGGCTCGCGAGGGCAGTGGTGAGGTCTTTTGCCTGCGGGGCGGCGGCAGGGGCTGATGCGGGGGCAGGATTGGCAGCGGTCGGGCGGGCGAAGGTGGTCATGGCGAAGCCTTTGGCAATCCGGGCGAGCGTGGCACGCAACCCGAGCAAGAGAAAGTGCTTCGCGACGCGGGTGAGCCCTCGGCGCGAGCACCGGGATGGTGTTCGCGGCAAAGCCAGCGGGCGACGCAATCCCTCCGCCGGTACGAACCGGGTCAGGTTCAACGGGTGCATCTCAGCGAGGTGGGCGGAAAAAACCGCTTTGGTCGCGCCCCGTGCGTTGGGTGGATGGTATGGCAGGAGGGGATCAAGCGAACTGCGCGACACCATCAATGAGCGGGCAGGACGGTCACCGTGCCGGCGTCGTCAACGAGCATCCGCGCGACTGGGCGCAGGGGGATAGGCAGGTGATAGCGCGTTGCCTTGTTTTCTCCGGTACGCGTGAGAGCGGAGAGCCGCACCATGTCTCCGAGGTCGCGCGTCGCCGTGGGGGCAGAGGCTTTCGTGATGCTCTGGTAGTTGCGTGACGAGAGACCGCCCGCGAAGCCTCCGGGCCCTTCGCGAAGCATCCGCAGGAGCGCGGCTTCTTGGCGGGGGTTGAGCTGGCCGCGCAGGCGGTCGAGCAGCTTGGCCTTGTCGATCAGGAACTCGATCTGGTGGAGCGTGCGCTGCTGCGCTTCGAGCGCGATGCCCGCGAAGAAGCGCATCCATGCGCTGGCGTCGCTGCCTCGCTGGGCTCGTTCGAGGCTGCGGTAGTAGTCGGCCCGGTGCAGCGCGATCGTGGCTGCGAGCGCTGTGAGCGAGGCTTCGCCCAGATGGTTTGCGATGGCAAACTCCGCGATCGCTCGACCGATGCGTCCGTTGCCGTCTTCGAACGGGTGGATCGATTCAAAGTAGAGGTGCGACAGTGCCGCGCGTTCCAGCACGCGCAGTGGGGCTTGGCCCGTCGGTCCGCTGCGATGAAACCAGGCGAGAAAGGCGTCCATCTCGGCGGGCACGCGCGGCGAGGGCGGGGCTTCGAAGTGCACCGTGGGGTCATAGGCCGCTCCGGACACAATTTGCATCGGCTCGTCATACGTGCGGTAGCGCCCGAGGTCGCGGAGGTCGCTCCGTCCGGCCATCACCATGCGGTGCCAGCGAAGCAGCGTGTCGTGATCGAGTGGCTGGGTGTGGTTCCGAAACAAGTCCGCCATCAGCTCGCTGATGCCGCGCTCGGCTGGCTGCACCCGGCGGTTGTCGCTGGCGAGGCCAAGCTGGCGACGGATGGAGGACTGCACACTGTCTCGACTGAGCACCTCACCCTCGATGGCAGAGGTGGTCAGGGCTTCGTCGCCAATGACCTCGACCACGAGGCGTTCTTGCTCCTCCCCTGGCAGGTGCTTCATGGTGCCGCGAATCATGCCAGCGGCGCGCACGAACATCTGGTCGGCTTGGTCGAGCAAGCCGGGTTGCCACCGAAAGTGGGGCCAGTCGGGTGATTCCCAGTTCCAGGTCATGATCGATATCCAAAGTCGTTATCGATCAGATTAGCTCGAATCGTGATCGATATCCACCGGAGCTATTGATCAGACGCGGATTGTTCGCTATTTGTTTGGAGTATGGGCTCGCGTCGCGGAGACGCGCCGAGCGTGTTTCAGTCGCGCGGCTCGCCCGCGTGTTGCCAATCGATGACGTCGAGTTCGGGGAGTTTGTCGGACATGCCAGCGACGCCCAGGTGGCGGAGCATGTTCATGCACTGAGCGCGGTGGTAGTGACCGTGCGTGAGCACGTGCACGTAGGCGCACGCTGCGGTGAACGCGGAGGACTGGCCTTGCGTTCCGACGTGGATGATCCGCCCGGGCTCGGCGCGAATCGCGGGCGCGAGGCGGGCGAGTTGGGCGTGGTTTGTCTCCAGGATCGCGCGCAACTGGGCAGGCGTGAAGACGCGATCGTCGACGGGGCCGGTGTAGCCTGGCCAAGCGGGACCCAGGGGCATGCGCAGGGGCGTGCCCTCGATGCGGTCCACCCATCGCCCCATCGCGCTCACGATGTGCGTGAGCGTGCCGCGGAGGCCGTGGGCCTCGCCTGGGCCTATGGGGAAGGGCATGCTGAACTGCTCGGCGGAGAGGGGCTCGCAGCGATCGAGGATGGCACGCGTGGCCCAGAGGTTGTGGGCGAGCAGGATGTCATACGAATCGTGAGCGCGGGGTGTGGTCATGGGTTGTCTCGCTGGGCGGGTGTGAAATGGAAGCGGGGAACGAATGGGTGCAGTTATGCGGCGATCGGGAAGCGAGGCGAAGTTGGTGGGGCCTTCTGCGTGGAAAGCGGGTTCGGGTGGCGGCACACTGCACCGGCGCAGTTCACGGGCGCAGTTCGTCGTTGGGAGCGCTGGCGTCGAAGCCCATCGACGCGTTGTGCGTTGCCGACCCGCCCCGCAGCACGGTCAGCGTCCTCCAGGGTGACCCGCGCTTCGACGCCAGCACCCGCGCAACCTGAACGATCTGCCCGCTGTGATATGCCGTGTGCGCCAGGGAGCGTGCGAGGGCGAGGGCGAGCGTGTGCCTTTCGCCACGGATGCGAAGCTCGCGGTGCAGGTCGGCGTCGCTGAACGATGTGAGGGCTGTCTCGACCACGCCCCATCCGTCTCGCCAGCAGGCTTGGAGTGCTTCCCGGTCGGCAAAGTCATCGGTGAACTCGCGGTCGCGGTCGCGCCAGGGCTTCTCGCCGTCGGTTGTCCAGGGGTCGGTCCATCGCGAGCGAAGGTTGCCAGCGACGTGCTTCATGATGATGGCGATGGAGTTGGTCTGCTCATCGAGCGGTGTGCGGAGCGTGGGCCAATCGACCTGCGATGCCGCGCCCTCAGAGAGCTCTCGGTAACGCCGGTACTCGGCGTGGAATGAGTCGATCACAAGTCGGGGCATGGGTGCTCCAGATGCTGGCAGCGCGATCGTAGTGGGATGCCGACGCCAGACACACGCGGCATCGCCAGCGCGATGGCGGGAAGGGGATGGGAGTTCGTCATCTGCGTGTTCAGCGAGCTTCGGGCTTGGGGGAGTGGGGAGCGGGGAGCGGGGAGCCGGGAGCCGGGAACCGGGAGCGGGGAGCCGGTTGCACCATGCCGAGGCATGAGAGGATGCCCTCTGCATGTTCCAGTCGCTTGTCGCATGTTCCTTGCCACTCGCCGCGTGCCCCTCGGCGCTTCGCACCGAACCCGGGTCGGAGACCCGGGCTACCCAACCCCGTACGCTCGCCCATGCGTGTCTCTGGGTTTTCCTTCATCAAGAACGGGACGAAGCTGGCGTATCCGTTCATCGAGAGCATTCGCAGCGTGCTGCCCGTGGTGGACGAGTTTGTGCTCGCGGCGGGCGAGAGCGACGACGACACGATGGACCACCTGCGTGCCCTCGAGCGCGGCGAGGGGCGGGGCAAGCTGCGGATTCTCGAGATGCGGTGGAACACGCTTGCGCCGCACGCGTTTGTGTATGCGGCGCAGTCGATGGCTGCGCTCTACAACTGCACGGGCGATTGGGCGCTCTACATCCAGGGCGATGAGGCTCTGCACGAGGAGGACCACGAGGCGATTCGCGCCAGCCTGCGCGAGGCCGATGGCGACGCCCGCGTAGAGGGGCTGGTGTTTGACTACATCCACTTCTTTGCGACGCCCGGGCACGTCATCCAGAGCCCCGCGTGGTATCGGCGTGAGGTGCGCATCGTGCGGAACAAGAACCTGAAGGTGATCTTGCCCAGCGACGCGCAGTACTTCGTGAAGATCGCGGGGCGCAGGCGGCTGGAGTATCTCGCGTGCCGGCGTGCGAACGCGCGGGTGTTTCATTATGGCTGGTGCAGGCCCGAGGCCCAGCACGTCGCGAAGCTGCAAGAGACGGCGGGCTACTACGGGCAGGCAGCGCCGAAGGCGAGCGAGGTGCGGACCTATGCGAAGGTGGACCCGAGCGTGGTCAAGCCATTCACGGGCACGCACCCCGCGGTGATGCGCGAGTGGGTGCAGCGCGCGAGCGCGAACACATTCACGCCCGACCCCAGCTACAAGCTCTCGACTCGCGAGCAACGCCAGCGGCTGAAGATGCTCGCAGAGCGCGTGCTGGGGGTGGACATGAGCATCAAGCACTATCGATGGGTGTGATGGGTAGCCCGGTTTTCCAAACCGGGTTCGGGGCGGAGCCACGAGGGGCGTGCGGGGGGCGTGGGCTACGCGGGGGCAGCTTTGGGGAGTACGGGGGGTCCTCCCAGTGCTTGCGCACTTGGGCTACCGGGGTGGGGCTCGCGGGGTGGGGCTCGCTCTTACGCCTTCTTCGCTTCGAGGGTCCAGGTCGTGGCGATGAGGGCGACGAGCATGACGGAGCCGAAGTAGAGCACGTCGCGCAGGTCAATCACGCCCTTGCTGATGTTCTCGAAGCGGGTCATGAAGCTGAGCCCGGTGATGGCATCGACGAGGCCGCCCGGCATCCAGCCTTTCAGAAAGTCGACGACGGGCGAGAGCCCCGCGAGCAGCAGCGTGAGGCAGACCACCACCGTGAGGATGAACGCGACGACCTGGCTCTTGCTCAGCGCGCTCATCCAGCTGCCGATCGCGAGGAACGCGCCCGCGAGCAGCAGGCTGCCCACATAGCCCGCGAAGATCGCGCCGTTGTCGGGCTCGCCCAAAAAGTTCACGGTCCACCACATCGGAAAGGTGAGCCCGAGCACGAGGGCCGCGAAGGCCCACGCAGCGAGGAACTTGCCCAGCACCGCGCCAGCGGGGGCGATGGGGAGCGTGAAGAGCAGCTCGAGCGTGCCCGTGCGGCGCTCCTCGGCCCAGAGGCGCATCGCGAGCGCGGGCAGCAGGAAGAGATAGAGCCAGGGATGGAAGTCAAAGAAGCTGCGCAGGTCGGCTTGCCCACGCTCAAAGAAGCCCCCGAGCTGGAAGGTGAACGCACCAGCAAGCACGAGGAAGATGACGATGAACACCACCGCGACGGGCGTCGCGAAGTAGCCGCTCAGCTCGCGGCGAAAAACAGGGAACGCACCAGCAAGCGGCGAGGCGGATGGAGATGCGGAAGCGGTTGCCATGGGGGAATGGTACCGAGGGATGGGCCAAAGGTGAAGAGCAGCGGGGAGGAGCGTCTTCGCTTCAAGAACCTACGCGCCTACGCCGCTGGCCCGCGACCCCTCGCGTGCAGCCGAACAAGCCACCCCGCGCCAAGCGCGACCATGCCCACGCTGAGCCACTGCCCGCGCGACAGGCCCAGGGCAAACGCGCCGAGCTGCGCATCGGGCAGGCGATAGAACTCGGCAATGATGCGGAGCACGCCGTAGCCCAGCACGAACATCGCAGCGATGATGCCCGGGCGGGGCCCACCAGCCGCTCGCTTCCACAGCACCCACCACAGGCCCCACAGCAACGCCGTGAGCACCACGCCCTCGAAGAACGCCTGCAAAAGCTGGCTCGGAAAGCGGCTGGCAAGCAGCGGGGCGAGGTCTTTCGCAGCTTGTGCGCCAGCTGGGCCACCGCGCTGGATGACGGCGATCATGCGATCGGCAGCAAGCCCGAGGTCGCTCCCATCGCTGGGCATGGTGTGCTTGAGGAGTAGGCCCTCAAGCGCGATGCGCTGGGCCTCGCTCAGGGTGGGTGCGTGCCCGCTGAGCAGCTCTTGCGGGAACTTCACGCTCCACCATGGGCCAGGCTGACCGGGGGGCGCGAGCACCTTGCCCAGCAGCTCGCCATTGATGAAGTTCGCGAGGCGCCCGAGCCCAAGCCCGATGGTGCAGGCGAGGGCGAGCACATCCGCAAGTGCGCTCCAGGGTGAGCCCGCGGCGCAGTGCTTGCGGTGCACGAGCAGGCTGGCGACAAACACGCCCACGAGCGCGCCGTGATATGCCATGCCGCCACGCGCGAGGTTGAGCAGCTCCCAGAATGGGAGCGAGCTGGTGAAGGACCAGAGGGCGGTGTGGTCGTAGAAGAGCACGTAGCCCAGGCGCCCGCCCGCGATGACGCCCACGACGAGCATGAGCATCGCATCGGCAACTTTGTGCGCGGGCAGCGGGCTGCGGTTGCGGCGCGCAAGGCGCACGAGCAGCAGATATGCGACGATGAAGCCGAGCACGTAGGAGATGCCATACCACCGCAGCCCCGCGCCGGGCGAGAACTGCCAGAGGAAGGGGCTCAGGTTGTGCACCCAGGGCTCGCTCAAGGGTGGCCCCCTTCCACCCGCGCTGCATCCACCTCGGGCACGCGGATGCCGAAGAAACGCTCGGTGTTCGCGTTGATGGTGCGGAGGAACGCGGGCAGGGCCATGCCCTTGCGCTGCGCGATGACGCCTGCGGTGATGCTCGCCATCCAGGGCTCGCAGGGGCGGGTGCTGCGGTGCGGGTGGGGCGAGAGGAATGGCGCGTCGGTCTCGATCATGATGCGCTCGGGGGGCGCGAGCGCGATCGCCTTGTGCAGCTCGCGCGCGTTGGTGTAGGTCGCAACGCCCGTAAAGCTCACCATGCTGCCCAGGTCCAGCAGCAGGCGCATCTCGCGGTCGCTCGCGGTGAAGCAGTGGAAGACCATGCGGGTGCAGTCCAGCCCGCTGTCGCGCAGCACCGGGCAGAGGTCCTCAAATGCTTCGCGGCAGTGCAGCACGATGGGCAGAACGCGCCCCGCCTCGCTGTGCCATCCTTTGATGAACGCGAGCTGCTCATCGAGCACCTGCCTTTGCAGGGCAAAGGGGGGGTGCTCGTAGTGCTTGTCGAGCCCCAGCTCGCCCCAGGCAACGCACTTGGCGTCGCGCGCCACCTCGCCCATGCGGCTCCAGACGTGCGGAGCTTCATCGCTGTACAGCGGGTGCACGCCGCTGGTGCACCACACGTTGTCGTGGGCCTTCGCAATCGCAAGGGCCGCCTCGCAGTCCACCGTCGTGGTGCTGATGGTGATGCAACCGGTCACGCCGTGCTGCTTGGCACGGGCCAGCACGCCCGGCACGCCTCCGCTGCACATCGGAGGGGCAAAGTCGTCGAACGTGAGGTGGCAGTGCGTGTCGATCATCGCACGAAGATAGCACCGATGGGGGCATGCTCGACTTTGCCCGAGCTAGAGCGAGCATCGCGGCAACTCGCCTAACGCAGCGCCCAGAACGCGACCACGCCCGCAAGCAGCAGGCTGTCGAGCACATCGAGCACGCCGCCAAAGCCCGGAATGCCCGAGCCGCTGTCCTTCGCGCCCGCGTCGCGCTTCAGCATGCTCTCCAGCAGATCGCCCAGCTGGCCCGCAACACCCAGGAACGCGCCGAGCACCGCGCCCGCCCACCAGTGACGCAGCGCGAAGGGGGCCCCGTCGGTGGTTGCCTCGGGCAGCAGCACGCAGGCAGCGCCAACCGCGGAGCTGGTGAGCACGCCCCCAACCAGCCCCTCCCACGTCTTGCCCGGGCTCAGCCACGCGATGAGCTTGCGCTTGCCGATGGCTTTGCCCGTGAAGTAGGCACCAATGTCGCAGCTCTTGATGCACAGGATGACCCACACGAGCGTCGCGACGTGGTGCTCGCGCCGAATCGCGATGAGGAACCCGAACATGAGCCCAAGATAGACAAAGCTCAGCATCACGCCGCCCGCAGCCGCGATGACGCCCTCCAGCCGCTTGTGCCGCGAGTGATAGAGGAGCGCGCTCACGAGCGCGACAACGCCCGCGGTGGCAACGATCGCCACGCCCTGCGACGCCGTGAGGTTCGTGGGCGCAAGGCTGGAGACAAGCAGGCCCAGCACCGAAGCGGTGCCCAGCATGCGCTTGCTCGCCAGCACGCCCACACGCTCAAGGAGCCCCGCCAGCTCGCGGCTTGCGACGATCGCCAGCCCCAGGCACACAAAGATGAGCACGCTGCCCGGAGGAAACGTCGCGCCCTCGCCGCGCCAAACAAGCTCTGCAAGTGCGAGCGGCATGCGCAGCCCATCCACGGCATGATCTGCCCAGACTGCGAGCAGCAGCAGCGCGATCATGAGGGGCCCAAGCACCAGACGCTTGCTCATGCCGGGCTTGCTCCGGGCGAGGCCTGCGCTGCCGCGCCGAGGGAGAGCCCACCGAACTTTCGCGTGCGCTGCGCGAAAGCGCGGACGGCCTGCGCGAGCTCCTTGCGAGAGAAGTCGGGCCACAGGGTGTCGGTGACGTACAGCTCGCTGTAGGAGATCTGCCAGAGCAGGAAGTTGCTCACGCGCAGCTCCCCCGCGGTGCGCACCAGCAGGTCCGGGTCGGGCAGGCCCGCCGTCCAGAGGTGCTGCGAGAAGGCCTGCTCGTCGATTGCCTCGGGCGCGAGCTCGCCCCGCGCCACGCGCAGCGCAAGCTCGCGTGTCGCACGCAGAATCTCGGCCCGCGAGCCATAGTTGATCGCGAGGCAGAGCGTCAGCTCGCGGTTACTTGCCGTGGTGGTCGTCACGTCGTCCATCGCCTGCAGCACGTCGGCGGGCAGCCCCTCGCGCGAGCCCACGATGCGCAGGCGGATGCCCTGGCGCCGCATCTCCTCGCGCTCGCCCTCGAGATACATCAGGCAGAGGCGCATGAGCCCCTCGACCTCGTCCTTGGGGCGCTTCCAGTTCTCCAAGCTGAAGCTATACAGCGTGAGGCACTCGATGCCAAGCTGCATCGCCCCCTCCACCACCTCGCGCACGCTCCCCGCCCCTGCGCGATGCCCAAACAGCCTGGGCAGCCCCTGCTGCGTCGCCCAGCGACCGTTTCCATCCATGATGATCGCCACATGCCGCGGGATGCGCTCAGCCGGCACATCGGGCAGCAGCGTGTGCGGCTGGGCGCGCGAGCGCGGGCTTGGGTGGTGCGTCATGCGCTGGCCCCCGCGAGCAGGGTGGCGCGAGCCTCGGGCGTGGGCAGCGTCTGCTCGCGCCCAGGCCCAACGCTCACGATCGACACAGGCACGCCCACAAACCGCTCGATCATCCGCACGTACTCCATCGCGCGCTGGGGCAGCTGTGCGCGGTCGCGCACGCCCGCGATGTCCTCGGCAAAGCCAGGCATCATCGTGAGCCTGGGCGTGGCCCGCGCCAGCCAGCCCGCATCCGGGTGGAAGCTCTCGGTCACGCCACCGGGCACCTTCGGGTGCGCATACGCCATGCACACGCCCACCTCGTCCAGCCCGCTCAGCACGTCGAGCATCGTGAGGGCGATGTCGGTCACGCCGTTGATCATCACGCTGTGCCGCACCGCGACAAGGTCGAGCCAGCCCACGCGGCGCGGGCGCCCCGTGGTGGTGCCATACTCGCGCCCGCGATCGCGGATGCGCTGCCCGATCTCGTTGTGCAGCTCGGTGGGCAGGGGCCCGCTGCCCACGCGCGTGGTGTAGGCCTTCATCACGCCCACCACGCGCGACAGCCTCTGGGGCGGCACACCAGCGCCGGTGCCCACGCCCGCCACGATGCAGCTGCTGCTGGTCACATACGGGTACGTTCCGTGGTCGACGTCCAGCAGCGTGCCGTTGGCGCTCTCAAACAGCAGTCGCTTGCCCTGTCCCAGCATCTCGTGCAGCAGCAGCGTCGTGTCGCGCACGCGCGGCGCGAGCACCGCGATCGCCGGCGCCAGGCGATCGACCACGCTCGCGACCGTCAGCTGCGCCACCGCGCTCTCGTGGGCCGTGCCCTTTGCCGCGCGCTCCAGCCCGGCTTTCTTCAGGCGCAGCGCGAGCGCCACCTTGCTCGCGAGCACGCCCTCGTCCAGCAGATCGATCACGCGGATGGCGCCCGCACGCTGCGCCTTGTCGGCGTATGCAGGCCCGATGCCGCGCTTCGTGGTGCCGATGTTCGAGGGCTGGGCGTTCTGGGCTTTGTCCTCTGGGCTGCGCGTTCCCGCAGCCTGGGCCTCGCTGTCCACGCCCGCGAGCATCTCCTCGCGCAGCGCGTCCTCCAGCTGGTGCCAGGGCAGCACCACGTGCGCGCGATCGCTCAGCACCAGGCCCGAAGTATCAACCCCGCGCTGCTCCAGCCCGCGCAGCTCCTCCACGAGCTTGAACGGATCGACCACCACGCCATTGCCAATCACCGCCCGCTTGCCCGGATAGAGGATGCCGCTGGGCACGAGGTGCAGCGCATATCGCGTGCCCCCCACCACCACCGAGTGCCCCGCGTTCGCGCCACCGTTATAGCGCACCACCGCGTCGTGCCCCTGCGCCAGCAGGTCCACCAGCTTGCCCTTGCCCTCGTCTCCCCATTGCAGCCCCACGACCGCGGAGGCGCAGGCAGATGCCGCCTGCGTAGGCGCGGCGTGCGCGGGCGAAGGGCGGGCGGAAGCATGCTGATCGTGCGTGGTTGCCATGGGCACGCAACCGTAGCGGGCAATCGGCAAGAAGTGGCAGCGGGGCCCGTCAGGCGTGGGCGTGCAGCGTGGGCGTGCAGCGCGGGCGTGCAGTTAGTCGCCCATTGCCCACGCAGGCAGGGGCATGCCCGCCGTCTCCAGCAGCATGAGCTTAAAACCACCACGAGGCGACGAGCCCGAGACGCTCTCCCCCGACGGAGCCTTGTCGCCCGCCCTGGGCGACCGCACCAGCAGTTGCTGCACGCTCAAGACGCCCAGCCTCGAAAGGTCGAGCGTTGCGATCCGCACCTCGCCCGTGCCCTGCACCTTGCCCTCGCCATCGACAAGGCTGATCGCCAGCGCGGGCGTGGTCGGGGCCGCGTCCTTCGCGCGCACCGCGACGGGCGTGCCCGTCTCGTTGCCCTTGGCATCCAATGCCACGATCGTTACCTCGCCCTCGCCACCACCCTCCGCAGCGAACGCGACGCAGAGCTCGGGCATCCAGTCGTCCTGCGCCAGGTTGTCTTGCAGGGGCGCGGGCAGCGTGAAGACAATCTCCCACTTCGCGCTCGCATCGGGCAGCACCATGCGATGGAGCGCCGCGCGGTCGTGCGCGGCTGGAAGCAGCTTCTCAAACGCCGCGATGTCCTCGTTGCTCACGTGGTTTGCTTCGCCATCCTGCGCGCCCAGGGCCTGCGCCGCGATGCGTGCGCCCGCAGGCACCTTCGCGGTGCCATCACCCACGGGCAAGCTCGCCACGCGCAGCCCCTCGCTGCCACCGCTATAGCTGCGCAGCGTCACGTCCTTGGGCTTCATCCACCACGCATACTCCAGCGCGTGCCCCAGGCTCACGCCGCGCAGCGATGCGCCGCGCAGCATAAACCGAGGCGTGGGCGTTGGCTCGCTCTGCGTGGGAGTCTTGCTGCCAGGCTTGACCTCTGACTGCACTGGGACCGCAGGGGCCTGCGTTGGGGCTGGCGACTCCTTGGGCGTTTCCTTCGGTGCTTCGGCGGGCTTCCCAGGCTTCACAGGCTTTGCCTCGCTCGTCGCTTGTTTCTCGCGCGGGCGTAGGTTGCGACGCGTCGCGCCGCCCGTCTCCGGGCGCTGGCTCTGGCTGGCTTGCGCCCGCTGCTCGCTCTGGGCACGCCCCTCGTGCACGAGCCCGGGCCCGCCGCACGCGAGCACCAGTGCGCACGCCGTCCACCCTGCCCACGTGTTGCGACCTGCCATGCTCAGCCCTCCACAATGCAGCCACCCCCGCGCACACGCGCCCACCCACCAGCGAGGTGTCGGCTCAGCCTGCACGCCGTCCACCCAAACTCGCGGGGGACGGAGCGGTTCTCGCGCAGCGGTGCACGCCTTGCCGCCTGTGCGGCATGAGCAGCGTCCGCAGATATCGCGATCTCACACACTTATCAGCCCATCGCCTCGATGCGCTTCCAGCGTGATACGCCCTCATGACGTGTGAGGTCATACTGCAAAGGCGTGATCGTCGTGAAGCCCTGCAT
>JAIYDA010000031.1 GCA_027487735.1 Planctomycetaceae bacterium
CCACGACCACCACGGGCACAAACCCCGTGATGATCTGCGGCATCGGGCCCACGGCGTCGGTGTCGCCATCGTCGAAGGCGACCGACAGCCCTCGCCGACCCTCGCGGATGTCGATCTCGATCCGCGTGCACGAGCGCGGCACCGCGATGGGCACCTCGACGAGCGTCGTGACGCCCTCGCGCACCGAGAAGGGCGTGCTGACGCTCGCCATCTGGTTCTGATCTTGGCGAAAGCGGATGGTGAGCACGCCCGAGGCAAAGCCCTTGTCGCTCGACACCGCAACCCACACGGGCGTGTGCCGCTCGGCAACCAGCATGCCCGACCACCCGAAGTTCGCACCGAGAAACTGAAGCGAGCTGCCGCTGGACCGCACCGGCGCTTGGGGCGAAAGGGGGCCGCCCGGGCCCTGGTCGAGGGCCTCAAGCTCCTCTTCTGTCAGCGCTTCGCCTAGCAGCGGATTGTCGGGTGTTGGCACTTCTTGCAACGCGAGCGCACGCGGCGGCACTGCAAGCGCGAGCACGACGCACGCCGCAACAACGAACCACGCCCGCATGCCTGCTGGCAACCAACTCAGCCACGCCGCCACCCGCCGCATCGCGCGGCGCAGCAAGCAAAGTTGGGACGCGTCTGTTTGCATGGGCCTTGGCACAGTTCCCGCGAGCGAAGCCCCACAAGCTTGCTCACCCCGCCGCCTTCAAATCTGCACCTTGCGGTTGTATACGTACCACTCCAGCAACAGGATCGCCAGCACGCCCATCAGCACGTAAGGCCACAGCTCCAGCATCGTCGTCGCCCCGCCACTCGGCGCTGCCTGCCCCTGCACCACCGCGCTCGCAAGCTCCAGCTTCTTCGCGCTGGGCACAAAGCTCTCCTCGCTGCTCAGCAGGTTCGCCGCGTATATCCGCATCACCACGCCATCCCCCTGCACGCTGTCGCCCCCCAGGGGCTGGCCCTTCCACTTCAGCTCATAGATGCCCAGTTGCGGCGGCAAGCGATAGACAAAGCTGCCGTTCTCGGCAAGCTCGATCGGCGCTTCGGTGCCATCCGGGTGGCGGATGCGCACGTCCGTCGCGCCCATCGGCACGCGGTCCTTGAGCTCGCTCAGCGCGCCGAGCCCGCGGGCATCGATCGCGCCCGTCACCTCGCTGCCCAGATACTCCAGCGCGAGGCCCACAAACGCCACGAACCACTGGCTGAAGGGCCAGTTGCTCTCCATGTAGTCAAAGGGAACGATGATCGCGTGCGTGTCATCCTTGTTGATCTCAAGAATCGCGGGCCCGCGCTCCGCCGTCGCGAGCACCTGCACGCCCCGCCCGGGCTCGACGCGCACCTCGCGCATCTGCGCGATCTGCAAGCTGTCGAGCAGCACGCGCCCCGTCACCGGGTGCTCGCGCGACCAATCCACGATCGACGCGCTGAGCGGGTTGCCCCGATCGCTCATGCCCAGCCCGCCCGGCACCTGCCCAAACACCAGAAAGCTGCCCAAAGGCAGCGTCGTCACTGTCTCCGTCGCGGGGGGCGGGGTCGCTGGTGTCGGTTGTGCGTTCGCTGCTTGCCCCGTGGCGGGCTGGCCCTCGGCCCCTGTTGGTGATGCTGCTGGTGGTGGCACCGTCACCTTCGCGGTCGCCACGCTCGGAAGCGCGCCATCGAGGATGACCACATCCCACTGCCCTGCCTGCCCTGCGGCGTAGGCCTTGTCATAGTCTGCGCTGCTCAGATACTCCACCTTCGCGAGTGGCAAGCCCGCGAGCACATCTCCCAAGAACAAGTTCTTGCGACCGACTACCGCGACCGAGAGCCGTCGTGCTGGCGGCACGATGAGGCTCGCGCGATCGTCGCTCGCGAGCACGTCGTCGCTCATGCGCTGCCCGGTGGCGGGCGACCGCAGCGCGACCGTGACCAGCATGCCATCAGCATCGTCGAGCTTGAAGACCGTGCCCGTGACCCCCGCGCGCTCCTGGGTCTGCGATTGCAGCGTCTGCGTCGTGCTTGCCGCGTCGTTCGTATTGCCGACGACCTCCGCTGCGAGCTCCCGCACCTTGTTTCGCGCCACGATGTCCGCCACGCCCGCCTCCTGCGGGCCCGTGGTCATCGGGGGCAGCGTCACGCTCTGGATGCGTGCCACCTGCCCATCAATCTGCAGCTCGATGTCCACCGTGCGCTCGGTTGCGTACGTGCTTTGCAGCCCAACGAACACCGACACCTTGCTGGGTTCGAGGTAGTCCCGCTCTGCCTGCAACTGCACGATCGCGGCGTTGCTCGCACTCTCGCTGCCCACCGCATGGAACTGAAAAGCATTCTCTACGCCGGGCTTCGCGCTTGCGGCATCGGGCAGGCGACCGTCGGAATACAGATGCAGCGTGATGGGCTCGCCCCCCTGCAGCCCCTCGATCGTCTGCCCCGTCTCCGCGAGCACGCGCTTGGGCAGGTTCGCGAGCGCGGTGCTCACCGCCAGCCGCAACGCCGAGTTCGTGTACACGGGCTGGATGCTCTCAATCGCCTGCCGCAGCTCGCGCTTGTTGCTCGTGAAGGGGACGAGCGGCTCGGCGGAGGTATCAAACGCGATCACCATCGCCTGGTCTGCCGCGCTCGTGGCAACAAACTGGCTCCCCTCGGGCAAGCTCTCCACGAGCGCGAGCGCCTGCCGCTTTGCCTCATCCAGCCGCGACACGCCCGGCGCATCGACCGTGGGCAGCTTGCCATCGCCGTCCATGCTGCTCATGCTCGCAGAGCGGTCAATCAGGATCACATGCCGCTGGCCCGTCGCGCGCCGCTCCTGCCGCAAGGGCTGCGCAACCGCAGCGATGAGCGCCAGCAGCGCAAGCAGCTGCAAGAAGAGCAGGATGTTCCGCCGCAGCTTCTGAAACGGCGCGTTGGCTTGCAGGTCCTGCACCGCCTTCTTCCAGAGCAGCGTCGTGCTGATCTCTACGGTTTTGCGACGCAGCTTGAGGAAGTAGAGGATGAGCAGTGTGGGGATGGCGATCGCGCCGACGATGATCGCGAGCGTGGGCGAAAGAAAGTTCACTTCACGACCCCCTTCCGGCGCAGGTAGTCCACGATCAGCGTCTGCACGGGCGTGTCGCTGCGCACCGTGATGAGCTGCATGCCCCGCTGCAAGCAGAACTTCTCGAGCGAGGTGCAGTACGCACCGAGAATGGTCTTGTACCGCTTCAGCAGCGGCGCACTTACCGTGATCTCCGCCGCGTCGCGGTCTTCAATATCCAGCAGATTCAAGTCGCCCGTGAGCGTGGGCTCGAGCTCCTGCGGACTGAGCACCTGCACGCAGTACACGTCATACCCGTGCCCCACGAGTCGCCGCAGGCCATCCTCATACCCCTCCTTGAAGAAGAAGTCGCTGAGCACGATCATGATGCCCTTGCCGCGCCGCGTCATCGCGATGCGCTCCGCCGCCGCCTTGAACGAATAGCTGCCCACAGGCTCGAGCGAGCAGAGAAACCGCGCCACATCGTGAATCTTGCGTCGGCCGCGCAGGTCGCGCAAGGCCCCCGCCAGCGCGTTCGCGTTGCCCGCCGCGTTGAGATTTGCGAGCGTCTGCCCGCTGTCCTTGCCCGGGCCTCGCATCGCGCCGCCATCGCCCATCGCCAGCAGGCTCACGCGGTGGTTGTTGCACAGGCCCACATAGGCGAGCGAGGCCGCCGCCCGCTGCATGAACAGAAACTTGTTGGGCTCGCCGCAGTCGGCGCTCGCGCTCGCGTCGAGCACGATCTGCAGCGACAGGTCCTCCTCCTCGAGAAACATCTTGAGGAAGAGCGTGTCGAGCCGCGCGTAGATGTTCCAGTCGATGTGGCGGATGTCGTCGCCCGTGGAATACGGGCGATGGTCGGCAAACTCCACGCTCTGCCCGCGCCGCTTGCTGCGGCGCTCGCCCTTGAGCTTCCCGAAGAACACCTTGCGCGACGTGAGGTCGAGCGGATCGAGATACGCGATCACCTCCGACGACAGCAAGTCGTCGAGGCCTTTGGGGCGGGTTGGATTCGTTGCCTTTAGCATATCAACACGTTGCTCAAGCTCGCCTGCCCAAGCCAGCACGCCCACGACCGACCACTCGCCCTCTCACTCCCGCGATCACTTCATCTCCGTCGCCGTCAAGTCCATGATCTGCTTCACGATCGCGTCGCCATCGATGCGGTCCGCCTCTGCCTCAAAGTTCAGCAGCACGCGGTGCCGCAGGCACATCGGCGCGACGTGCTTGATGTCGGCAAAGCTCACGTGATAACGCCCCTCCACCAGCGCCCGCACCTTCGCGCCCAGCAGCAGCGCCTGCGCCGCGCGCGGGCTCGCGCCGCATCGCACATACTTGTTCGTCGGGCCCCCCGCCCCGCCCGCCGCCAGCTCGCCGCCCGGGTGCGTCGCCATCACGAGCCGCGCCGCATACTGCTGCACATGCGGAGCCACGATCGCGCCGCGAATGAGCTGCTGCGCCGAGAGGATCGTCGGCGCGTCCATCACCGCCTGCACCTGCGGGTTGTTTGTGGTTGTCGTGCGATCCAGAATCGTCATCAGCTCGTCAAGCTGGCTGTAGCCCACCACGATCTTGAACATGAAGCGATCCAGCTGCGCTTCGGGCAGCGGATACGTGCCCTCCTGCTCGATGGGGTTCTGCGTCGCGAGCACCAGGAAGGGCAGCTGCAGCTTGTACGTCTGCCCGCCCACCGTCACGCTCCGCTCTTGCATCGCCTCCAGCAGCGCGCTCTGCGTCTTGGGCGTGGCGCGGTTGATCTCGTCCGCCAGCACCATCTGCGCGAAGATCGGGCCCTTCTGAAACTCAAACTTGCGCCGCCCCGTTGCAGGATCCTCCATCACCACGTTCGTGCCGATCACGTCCGCGGGCATGAGGTCGGGCGTGAACTGAATGCGGCTAAACGGCAGCGTCAGCGTCTGGCTCAGCGTGCGCACCAAAAGCGTCTTGCCCAGCCCGGGCACACCCTCCAGCAGCACGTTGCCGCCCGCAAACAGCGACATCAGCACGCCCTCGACCGCCTGGGCATGCCCCACAACCACCTTGCCCACCTCCTCTCGCAGCCGCTTGAACTGCTCGCGAAACTGCTCGCACGCGGCGCGAACTTCGCTCGGGGTCTCCAGGGGTGGTTGCTTGCTCACTGCCGTCATGGTTGCTCCAGGTGCTACGCGGCGCTTGCGCCGCAGAAATCTGCCTCGTGTTCACCAACGCCTTGCCGTCACCAATCGTCCTGCCACGCTCGCGTTACTGCTTCTCACCCTCGTCCAGGTCGTCGCGAGCTTTTCGTTTCGCTGCCATCAGCCGGTCCATGCCGCCTGCCTCCGCACCGCCCTTCGCGCCGGGCATCCCTCCCGGCCCAGCCGCTGGCTTGGGCGGTTGCCTGCTCGGCAGCGCCCCCGTGCCGCCCATCGCCGTCGCCCGCTCGCGAGCAGCCTGCAGGTCCTCCGCACTTGCCTCAAACTTCTTCGAAGCAACCTGCTGCGCCTGCGCCACGTCGCGCTGCGCCTGCTCCGCGATTTCGCGCTCGCTCAGGCGCTGGCCCGTCTGCTCGCTCCGCAGCTTGATGCGCTCGCGTGCCTGCTCTCGCGCTGCCCGCAGCCCACCCAACTGTGCATTCGCCGCCTGCCGCTTCGCGAACGCCCCCAGCACGCGCTTCTTCAGCGCTGCAAAGTCCGCCCGCACACGCCGCACCGCAACATCGAGCAAGAACAGCCCCAGCGCTGCAAGCGTGACCGCGAGCCAAATGGGCGTGCGTGCAACAGGCAGCTCCACGCCCTCATCGCTCCAAAGCTCCGGCGCCTGAGTGCCCGCTGCGTCGAGCGATAGCACCCGCCCGCCCGTGATCTGCGCCACCTGCATCAGCAGCGCGGTGTTGTCGCGCAGCACGCGATACTCATCCGCAAAGGGCCGGCTGATTGCCGCCTGCACGCTCCCCTCCAGCACGCCCCCCTCCACGTTCTCGTCCGCAGCGGCATACCGCAAGCTGAGCACATAGTTGCCCGACAGCTCGCTGGGCACCGTCGTCTGATATCTCCCCGGCGCGACCTGCTGCAGCGTCACGTCCACGCCCGAACCATCGGGCCGTGCGAGCCTGCCGCGAAAGTTGGCAAAGCTCAGCCGCTCGCCCGCGGTGTCGAAGGCCTCGACGTTGATGAGCGTGCCATCGCCGCGATTCTCCGTCACCACGCGCACGTTGTTGCTGCCCTGGGGCCGCAGCACCCAGCGCGTGTGCTGCTCCCAGAACTGGCGATACCCCGCCCACGCCGTCCACTGCGGGTTCCACTTCGTCGTGGCGTCGCTCGTGTACGCAATCACGCGTCCAAGACCATACTGCCACTGCGCCAGCAGCGGGTCCCCCTGCGGATTGTCCTTCGTCGCGTTCAGCTTTGCTGTCACCAGCGCCAGGCCCTCGCGCTCCGCCGTCACCACATAGCCGTTCACGTTGGGCGTCGAGGCGATGCCTCGCAGCGTCTCGCTCAAGCCGCCAAACAGCCCCACGGGCAGCCCCGCGCCCGGAGCTTCAAAGATCAGCGAGCGCCGCACCGTCATCGCTTCCTTGACGAAGATTTCGGGCAGCTTCGCGAGCATCGCCTCTGTGTTCACTTCGTAGTGCCGCCCGCCCGTCAGCCGCGAGATCTCCTGCATCCGGCTTGTGTCCAGCCCGCTGTGCGGAAACACGCCCACCGTGCTCACCGTGATCTTCGCCGCGATGAACTTGCGCAGCAGCGAATCCGGGGGTGGGCTCGGGTCGCCATCGCTGATGACGATCATGTGCTTCTGCCCCGCCTGCGCCGCCGCCAACGCGTCGTACGAGAGCTGAAAGCTGGGCGTGAAGTCCTGCATGTCGCCAAACGTCAGGCTCTCGATAGCGCGCTTCACCTCGCTGCCGTCGCCCACGGGCTTGAGGTCATAAATCCATCGATGCCCCGTGTTGCCGCCACCGCCACCCCACCCAGTAAACTCGTTGATGCCCACAAGGTCCAGCCGCGACAGGCGATTCACCGCCGCCTCGCACACGCGCTTGCCATAGAACACGCCGTTGGGCATTTCCACGCTGTGGATGCAGAGCACGAGCGCCCCGCGCGGCATCTGCCGCTTCTGGGGCGGGTCCAAGCGCAGGGGCAGGGCCTCTTCCAGCGGGCTGCCAATCCATCCGCCCGCACCAAAGCTGTTGGGCCCGCCGATCATCATCAGCCCGCCGCCCGTGTCGTTCACATATTGCCGCAGAGCCTCCTGCTGCGCCTGCGTGTAGCCATCGGCACTCTGATTCACGAGCACGATCGCATCAAACGCGCTCATGTCCGTCAGCGTCTGCGGCGCTGCGCTGGGCTCGCGCAGCTCGGCACGAATCCGCGCCACCTGCAACGCTTCCATCAGCGGGCCCGTCTCGCTCGGGCTCTGCGGGTTCCCCAGCACCAGCACGCGACCCTCACCCTCGACGAATGTCACGCTGCTGCTGCGATTGTTCTGCGCCAGCGTGTCGCCCTCAAAGGCACCGCCCGCGCCACGATCGGGCTCAAACACAGCCTCAAACTGCTGGGGCCCGCTCCGCCGCGCAGGCACCGGCACCTGCAGCACATTCTGCCCCTCACGCAGCGACACCGCAACGCCCAACGCGCTGCTCTCCTGGTCGAGATCAATCTGCTCGCCATTGAGCAGCAGGTTCAGGCGCCCGGTCGTTGGCGCGCTCGCCTGCAGCACCACGCGCACCGTCAGCGTCTCTCCCTCGCGCGCAGTCGCTGGCGCGATCAGCTTGTCCAGCATCACCTCGCCCGTGTACTCATATTTCAGCGGAATCACGTCGATCGGAATGCCCAGTGCCGCCGCCGCGTTCGCCGCCTGAATCACGTCCCCCGCCGTCTGGTTGCCATCGGTCGCGAGCAGCAGCCGATTGCCTGCATCGCGCGGCATGATCGCAATCGCGAGGCGCAGCCCTGCCGCGATGTCGGTCGCATCGAGCTTGCCCTGGTGCTCATACGCCACCGCGCGATTGAGCTTGCTCGCAAGCTGCCCAGGCAGCGCATCGCGAGCCGTCGTGACGAACCCCAGCTTCTTGTCCTTGAACTCATCCGCGGTCGCGCCGCGCTCAATGAAGGCTTCCACCTTCGCCTGCAGCTCCCGCGGCACGCTTTCGCTCACATCCAGCACCGCGAGCACGGTGCGGTCCTTGCTCTCCTTGCGCCAGCTTGGCTCAGCAATCGCTGCCAGCAGCATGCCCACCACCAGCAATCGAATCACCACCGCCGCGATGCGCCACCCCTGGTCCAGCCCCGCCAAGCTGCGCCGCGCCAGCAGCACGATGACCACCCACGCCGCTGGAATGATGAGCAGCCACGCGGGCCGCTCAAACTCGATGGGCCCAACGACCAGCGACGCAAGCGTGAACGAAAAGCTGCTCACTTTCCGCCCCCTTCCTGCGCTGGGCCACCCAGCGTCGCGCTCGTCACAGCCCGCTTGCCCGTGGGCGTTGCAAAGGCCTGCACGCGGGCATTGCCCGTGTCCAGCACGTACGTCGTCTCGCCCATCACCGTCACGCCCCAGGGCGTCACAAGCTGCCCCGGTGCCCGCCCACCCTCGCCCAGCAGCCCGAGGCACTCGCCCGTCTTCAGGTTCAGCCGCTGCACGCGGTTGTTCCCAAACTCGGTCACGAGCGCGCTGTCATCCTCCAGAATCGCAAGCCCATACGGATAGCTGAAGCCACCCGGCGCGTCCGTCGAGCCCTGCCCGCTGCCATACCACTGCTTCACCTCGCCCCGCAGCGAAAACCTCCCCACGCGGTGGTTGCACGCGTCGACGACGATGAGTTCGTCGTCGGGAGTGTGCATCACGCCATCCATCCCGCGCCACACGTCCAGCGACTGAGGCCTGTTGAACTCATTCGCCCCCACCCCAAAGCTGCCAAACGCAAACTTCGCCTCCATCTGTACGCTGCGTTCGTCCGCCGTGCGCTCGCGCAGCGTGGGCGTCCACACGCCGTCACGCACGTCATCTCCCCCTGCGGGCTCCCACGCGCTCACGCGGTCGTTGCCCCCATACTCGCCCACATACATCCGCACGATGCCCGTGCCGTCGGGCGTGCTCACGATCGCGATGTCGGTCGTATAGATAAACAGCCCCAGGTCCTCGCCAAAGGCCCCAAAGCTCGCGAGCAGCGGGGGCCTGCCATGCTCGTCGGGCTGCGTGCGATTGCCCGACGCATCGGCAATCACATACACCAGCACGCGTGCCTCGTGCGTGTCGGCGATGCACAGCAGCGTCAGCCCTCCCGCGCCGTCCTTCCCCTTCCCGCGCCAGATCGTGATGCCCGTGGGCTTGCCGCGATCAAACTTGGGCGTGCGCCACTCTTGCAGCACCTCTTTGCTCTGCATATCAAACTGCTGCACCCGCGCCAAGCGATCCACCACCCACAGCGTCCTCCCGTCGTGGTCGATGCACCGGGGCGTGCCAAACTGCCCGGGCAGCCTCCCCGTTTCTCCGATGATCGCGAGCGTGGGCAAAGGCCCGCCCGTTGGCGCGGCACGTCCGCAGCCACTCAAAGCCACCAAAGCAGCAACCCCCACCCCGCCGACGACGCTACCCAGGCTTCGCAGCCCCCGCCTTGCACAAGCTACCCCGTATCCACGCATCGCGAGCATCATACCAGCACTCCACTTCCAGAGGATACGGTCGTACAGATTTGTCGTTGCACAACTTGTCCACTTGCCACTTCGCGCAAACCCCGCGACGGTCCCCCGCGTAGTGTTTTCCATGACTTCCCGCATTCGCCGTCGCGGCGCGCTCTCGGGCGGAACCATCGCCGTCATCATCCTCGTGGCAGGCCTCGCGCTCTTCGCCGTCACGCGCTTCCAGCGTTCGGGGGGCATGCAGGCTGGGCCCGCTCAGCTCCCCGTCGCGTTTGCCAGCAGCAAGCCCCTCGAGCTCGCCCCTGCGGAGTCGCGGGCCACCGGAAAGCCCATGCTGCTGTTCTTTACCGCCGATTGGTGCCCCCCCTGCAAGAGCCTCAAGAAGAACGCCCTGAGCGAGCCCACCGTCGCCGACGCTTTCAACGCCCGCACCGTGCCCGTCTACGTCGATTGCACGAACGATGCGCCGGCCATCGCTCGCGTGCTGAGCATCGAGGGCTATCCCAGCTTGGTCCTCGTGCGCGACGGCAAGGAAATCTCCCGCGTTGTCGGCGCCGTGAGTAAAAGCGAGCTGCTTGCGTGGCTGGACAAGCACGCCACCTGACCAGCGTCACCCAGCCTTCGCTTGCAACCGGGCACCACCAACCCCCGCCCAGACCTCGCCCACACGCCCGTGCTCATGCACGAGGTGCTCATGTTGCTCGCGCCCAAGCCTGGCGAGACAATCGTCGACTGCACCGCAGGCCGCGGGGGCCACGCCTCGCAACTTGCTCAGCAGCTGCAAGGTCAGGGCACCCTGCTGCTCTGCGACCTCGACGGGGGCAACCTCGCCTACTCCGCAGATGTCGTCGCCCAGGCCTGCCCGGGCGTGCACATCCTTCGCCACCACGGCTCCTTCGCAGAGGCCCCGCGCGTGGTCGCGCAGGCAGGCCTTCGCGCCTCGGTCGTGCTCGCCGACCTGGGCTTTAGCAGCACCCAGATGGACGACCCAGCCCGGGGCCTGAGCTTCATGCGCGACGGTCCCCTCGATATGCGGCTGGACCCCTCCGCCCAACTGACAGCCGCCGCCCTCGTCGCAAGTGCCAGCGAGCAGGAGCTTGAGCGCATTTTTCGCGTGTATGGCGAAGAGCGCATGAGCCGCGCAGTTGCGCGAAAAATTGTGGCTACGCGCAAAGCCGCTCCGATAGCTACTACACACGCATTGGCTTCGGTGGTGAAGACAGTCATTCCAGCAACCGGGCCCATCAACCCGGCGACGCGCGTCTTTCAGGCGCTGCGCATCGCCGTGAACGATGAGCTCGGGCACTTGGACGCGCTGCTTGCAGCGTGCGTTGCTCCAAGTTCGCGGGCTGGGAGCGGCTTGGCTGGCAGTGCATTCTGGCTCGCCCCAGGTGCTCGTGTTGGCGTCATCTCGTTCCACTCGCTGGAGGATCGTGCGGTCAAGCAAGCCTTTGCCGCGGCGGAATCTTCGGGCGGGCGGGCGAACAAGAAGCCTGTCGAGGCTTCGGAAGCGGAGCTTGCTCGCAACCCGAGAGCCCGCTCGGCAAAGCTGCGTGTGCTGACGCTGGCGTAGGGGTGGACGGTTTGGGTCGGGAGGAGGACAGAGTTTTCTCGCATTCGGGCTTGCGGCCCGCACGCCGGGATTTGTCAGATTCGTGCCCGCAAAGGGCGAAGCTGTCAAGTGCAAACGAGGAATCGGTTCGCAAGGAAGCGTCCGGTGTCCGTTGGCACGCATCTCGCTGCACGCTCCATGTGGGGCGTGGGGCGGGCGCTCTTTGCGTCCGCTCGCAAGGCCCAGTGTTGATGCGAAGGCCGCGCAGGCCAGGGACGGCGGCGTTTCGCGAGCGGATGCGAAGCGACCGACGCTGCAAGCAGGCTGCGAGGCGATGTTTCACAACCAAGGACGGTGCAATCGTGACGCGTGAACTCAAGTTGGCTCTCATCGTTGGCTTCTCTGTCATGCTCCTGGTGACGGTGCTCATCAGCGACCACCTCTCGCGCGGGCGCAAGGCGCAGACGCAGGCCCAGCTTCCTGAGCAGCCCCCGGTCGTCGTCGCCGCCGAGGCACCCAAGCAGCCCGAACCCTTCGTCACCATCACCCAGGGCACGCTTGGCGGCGTGACCGAAACGCCCACCACGATGGCATCGGGCGCGCAGTCGCTCGACCCCACACTCGCCGACGAGCTCGCCCGCCGCGCGGGTGCGGTCATCAACGGCGATGCCGCGATGCCCGCCCAGCTCGAGACCACGCCCCTGCCCCTGGGGCAGAACTTGCTGCCCGCGATTCGGACGCAGGACATGACCATGCCCCGCACGGGCGGCGCGATGGCACAGGTCCCGATGAACGACGGCACGGCCAGCGGCCTGACGCCTTCTCAGCCCCTGCGCGAGCAGGGCCCGGACAGCGCGTCGCTCTCGGGCGGCGGCACGGGCATGCTCCCCGCCGCGATCGTGCGCGATGGTGAGCTTCGCCTCAGCGATGCGACCCCCGCCCCGACCAACGAGGGCGTGCTGGCGACCAACTCGCCCGAGGTGAAGCCCGCTCAACAGCTGGCAACCAAGCCCGACAGCAAGCCCGCCGCCGAAGACCGCTGGCACACCGTGACCAACGGCGACAGCGCCTATAGCATCGCGAAGCGCTACTACGGCAACGGTGAAGCCTGGAAGGCCCTCGCGAAGTACAACAAGGACCGCATTGGTGCCAACGGCGCGGTGCGCGTGGGTGTTCGGGTGCGCATTCCTGAGGCGAGCGTGCTGGGCCTGAAGACGGCCAGCAAGACCGACAGCAAGACCGAGCCGAAGGCCGATGCTCGGGCCGTGGAGCGCAGCCTGATTGCCAAGCCGGACGCGAAGCCAACTGCCAAGCCCGAGGCAAGCAAGCCCGACGCAGCCAAGGCCCCCGCCAAGAAGGGCAACACCTACACCGTCAAGGCAGGCGACTCGCTCGCTCGCATTGCTCAGCAGCAACTGGGCACCACCAAGCGCATGCAAGAGATCCTCAAGCTCAACCCGGGCATCAAGGACGCGGACGACATCCGCGCCGGCATGACGCTGCAAATGCCTGCGAAGTAAGCTGGCTCGCAACGTGCGAGATGCCATGCGTGCGATTCGACGCACGCCCATCCAAGTCGTTTCCGCCGCTGCGAGCCATCGGGCCAACCGCCCCTCGCAGCGATTGCTTTCCTCGGTTGTTTCTGATTGCGTGTGGAGCGAAGCATGTTCGCAAAGCTGGTTGTGCTCATCCTCGTGATGTTGGGCCTGGGGGGCTTTGTGCTCACCACCAGGCAGGCCTCGCTCCAGGCCCGCAGTGAGCTCACGCAGGCCTACCTCCGCATCCACAAGGCCGACGACGATCTGCTCACGCTCCGCAGCGCAATCGCGATGCGCGTGATGCCCGAGTCTGTCCGCGGCATGGCGCTTGCCGCTGGCGTCGGAGAGCTCTCGCCCGCGCTCGATGAGCTACCGCCCGCCCTTGCACTGCAGGGCTTGGGCACGCTGGACCAGATGCGTGCCCGCCTGCGCGAGCAGCTTCTGGAGTTTGACGCTGAGCAGGCCCAGAAGGCTCGCAAGGCCTCGCCGCAGCGCAAGCCTGCCGCCCAACCCAACAAACAACCACAAAGCCAACCCAACAACAAACCCAACAACACCAAGCCCCCCGCGAAGCCATCCCCCAGCCGCATCGCCCGCAACGACGCCTGATCCCCCCAGTTCTGCTCCCAGTTCTGTCCAGAGAGAGGCCCGACATGTCGCTCCCGTCGCCTGGCACGCCTTCGCAGGTTTCTTCTTCATCCTCTCGCGCTGCGGAGAAGCAGTTTCGCGTTGTCGCGCTCCTCACTGCCGTGGGTGCGACTGCCGTGATGGGCGTGCTGCTTGGGCGCGTGGCGCAGTTGCAGCTTGCCCCGAGTGCCAAGCTCGTGGCCCAGACGCAGGCCCGCATCAGCACCAAGCAAGACCTGCCCGTGCGAGGCGACATCACCGACCGTCGTGGTCGCTTGATTGCCAGCACCAGCTTCGCACGCCGCGTGGTGATCGACCCAACCGTGTTCGCGACCGCCAACGACTTGCCCTGGGCCGTGCGCACGCTCGCCGAGTCGACGGGCCTCGACGAGGTCTCGCTCCGGGCCCGCATCGACGAAGCGATCGCTCGCAACAACGAGCGCGCAGCCATCGCGACATATTGGGAGCAGCACGGCGGACCACCCCCGGGCTGGACCGCCGATGGCGCTGGCGACGGCGCAAGCACGCCAGCGACAGACGATGCGGGCGGCGATGGCACAAGCCAGCCCGGCACGCCGGGCGACGAAGAAGCGGCACGCGAAGAAGCCAACCCCTTCTCCCTCGGTTCGGGCGACCCCTTTGCAAGCGTCCAGCAGCGCTACTACGCGCAAAGCGCCACTGGTCGTGCCGTGGGGACCGCTCCCGGAGCAAAGGGCAGTGCGGGCGACGAAGCCGCCGTGCCTGCTGAGCCCAGGCCGCCCCGCCCAATCCGCTACTTGCCAATCTCCGACGTGCTGACGGCAGCGCAAGAAGCCGCGCTGCGCACCGCCATCACGCCTCCCAAGCCCAGCGCCGCCGAGCGTGCCGCCGCGAAGGCCCAGGGGCGCGAGCTCGAGCGCACGCCCTCGCTGCGAGGCGTGGTGCTGGAGCGCGTGCAAGTGCGAGACTTTGTGGCTCCGCCCGATGTGGCGTCGCTGGTGGGCAAGGTGGGCTTTGGGCACACAGGCCTGATGGGCGCCGAGCTGCGGAAGGAAGGGACTCTTGGGGGCGAGGCTGGCAAGATCAGCTACGTCCGCGATCGCTGGGGCAGGCCCCTTTGGATCGAGGATGGTTTCATCGACACGCCCGAGCACGGCAAGCCCGCGCGGCTGTCGATCGATCTCGAGATTCAGGCGATCGCGACGCAAGAGCTGCAAGCCCAAGTTGAGAAGATGAACGCCGCAGGCGGACGGATCGTGATCCTCGACTCGCTCACGGGCGAGGTGCTCGCGATGACCGACATCGTGCGGCACATTCCCGAGGCCCAGCCCTTCCCGTGGGTGCCCGTTGATGAGAAGGGCAAGCGCATCAGCGATGGCAACTACGACGAGAGCGTGCGCTACGTCGCACTGCGCGACGACCCGGCCCGCGCCATCCACCCCGCCCTCGGTCGCAATCGGTGTGTCGAGGATGTGTACGAGCCGGGCTCGACGTTCAAGCCCTTTGTCTGGGCGACGATCACCGAGCTTGGGCTGCTGCCGGTAGACAAGATGATCGACACCGAGGGCGGACGCTGGCGCGCGCCCGATGGTCGCCCGTTGAGCGACGTCGTTGAGCGCGACCGCCAGACCTGGGGCGAAGTGCTGGTGAACAGCTCGAACATCGGCATGGTGAAGGGTGCGCAGCTCATGACGCACAAGCAGTTGCACGACTGCGTGCGGCGCTTCGGCTTTGGCGAGCGCACCGGGCTGGACCTGCCGGGCGAGACCGCGGGCATCGTGACGCGCTTGCCAGACTGGAAGCTCTACACCCAGGTGAGCGTGAGCTATGGACACAACATCGCTGTGACGCCCGTGCAGATGGCACGGGCGTTCGCAGTCTTCTCGCGACCTGGCGCGAAGGCCGGGCTGCTCATGCCCATCCGCCTGAGCGCAGCCGAAGACACCGAGGCCTCGCCCGTGGCGTTCCGCGTGTTGCCCGCAGACCTCGCAATGCAGACGCGCGACATCATGGCAAAGGTGGTCGAGAGCGTCGAGCGGCGTTGGATGAAGGACGAGACGCCTCCTGGGGGATGGCGCTACACGCTGTTTGGCAAGTCGGGCACCGCGCTCATTCCGCTCGGCGCACCTCCCAAGGGCTTTGCCCGCCCTGCAAACATGCAGGGCAAGAGCTATCTGGGCAATCAGTTCATCTCCAGCTTCGTCGCGGGCGGGCCTGTGGAGAACCCAAGGCTTGTCTGCGTGGCGATCATCGACGACCCGGGCCCCGCGCCGGCGGGCGTGAGCCGCAAGAGCCGGTACGGATCGAGCGCCGCAGGCCCCGTGGCTCGTCGTGCGTTGGAACGAGCATTGACGTACTTGGGTGTGCCAGCGTCCGATCGGCCCGTGGAAACCACGGCCAGTGTGGACCAATAACCTTGCAAGTGCCGCGATCGCGCGTCGAAATTGGCGCGATTGCTCAGATCATCTTGCGTTCAGGTGAAAAATCGATATACTTGCCCGCAGAGAAGAGACACGTCCGCCGCTGCCTCGGGGTCGCGCTCGGACTGTAAGAGTTTGTTTGGAGAGATAGACATGCGTACTGCTTTGGCGCTGGCCCTCGTGGCTGGCTTTGCGTCGGTCGCTTCGGCCGGCCTTGTGACCACCCACGTCGACAGCACCCCTGGCGTGACCGGCACCGCCGCTTCGCCCTACGCCTACACGGGCGCTGGCACGGGCTTCGGCGGCGATCTCGGCAACGGGACGATCTGGCTCGATAGCGACGGCACCAACCTGCAGGTTGGCATCAAGGGCGGCACCACCGCGTTCTTCAACAACGTCGTCCTGCTGATCGACAGCCGCAATGGCGGCTTCGTTGATGCTGACATGGAAGACACCGCGGACGGCGGTCGTCGCGCTTCGTCGAACCTCGCGAACGCCGTCAACGATGCGATGCCCACTGGCTTCCGTCCTGACTTCTCGCTCGTCATGGGCGGGTTCGGCTCGGTGCTCTTCGAACTGACCGCGGGCAACACCCCGGGCCACCTGAACTTCCTGAGCTTTAATGGCAACGGCGCGAACGAGCGCGTGCTCACGATTCCTCTCGCGACGCTCGGCCTCTCGGCTGGCTCGAACCTCGACTTCTTCGCTGCCTACGTCAGCGACAGCGGCTACGCCAGCAACGAGTCGATCCCCGCGAACCCCGCTCTCCAAGCCAACGGCAACCCCGGCTTTGGTGATGGTCAGTTCGGCGGCACGATCGGCACGCCCGGCTACGAGAACTTCAACCGCTTCGTCATCGTGCCCGCCCCCGGCGCTCTCGCCCTCGTGGGCCTGGGTGGCCTCGTGGCGGCTCGCCGTCGTCGTGCGTAATCGAGAGGGCCTTGATTCCGGAGTACCGGTTTCGACTGGCCCGAATCGAGCGTGCCTTCCTTGAGAGGGCACACACAGTTCAATCGCTTGGCGCGAGGGAAACCCGCGCTAAGTTTTTCGTGAACGATGCCTTGCGGGTGTGCTGCAGCGCCTGACGTTTCGCCTGCTGCATATCCTTGCGAGTTCATCGAGTTGGGCGGCATACCAGCCGCGTGCGTGTGGGGCGGATAGGCCCATTTCGCTCTCAACTCAGTTGTAGCTCTGTGACCGGAGCGCAACTTGAAGCTCGTGCAGGGACGCCCCGTTGGAAACGACGGGGCGTCTCTTTTTTTGCAGGTGCTTGCTTGACGGTCCTTGCTTGCCGGTCCTTTCGTTTCTCCGGCAGCACGCTGTGCGATGCACGCACGCCCGACGCTGTGCCGCTGGGCGTGCCGCCGCAGCCCGCGCTCGCGGCGCACCCAACCCGCTATCCTCCGCGATGCATGCCGACAAGACACGCACAGGCCTGCTGTGGATCCTGCCCTGGCTGCTGGGCGTGGTGTTTTTCCTGCTCGTGCCGCTGGGCATGAGCCTGGTGACGAGCTTCACCGACGACTCGATCCTTGAGCCCCGGGCGTTCGTCGGCGTGAGCAACTATGCCCGCGCGCTGGGCGATGGCGTGCTGTGGCGCGTGCTGCTGAACACGCTGGTGTATAGCGTGCTGTGCGTTGGTGCAAGCACGGGGCTGGGCCTGCTGCTGGCGGTGCTGCTGGAGCGGGCCCGGGTTGGCGCGCTCGCGGCGCGAGCGATTGTGTTCTTGCCCAGCGTGCTGCCCATGGCTGCTGCGGGCGTGCTGTGGATGTGGATGCTGAGCACCGAGCAGGGGCTCGTCAATCGCGTGCTGAGGCCCGTGCTGGGGCTCGTGGGCTTGCAGGCGCCGGCATGGTTGCAGACGCCCCTTGGCGCGATGGTGAGCATCGTCATCGTGAGCACGTGGCAGATCGGGCAGACGGTGGTGATCTATCAGGCCGCGCTGCGGCAAGTGCCCCGAAGCCAGCTGGAAGCGGCGAGCTTGGATGGGGCCACGGGCTTTGCGAGGCTGTGGCACGTGACGCTGCCGGCGATGTGGCACGTCATCTTTTTCAGCATCGTCACGGGCATTCTCGCGAGCATGCAGAGCTTTGTCGTGCCTTACGTGATGACCAACGGGGGCCCGGGCATCAGCACGCGGATGTATGCGATGGAGCTGTACGAGCGGGCGTTCCTCATGGGCCCGCAGATGGGCTATGCGTGTGCGCTCGCGTGGCTGCAGATGCTGCTGGTCACGATGCTGAGCATCGTGCTGTTTCGCTCGAAGGGCAAGCATGCACAGCGAGATGGCGGGAGGGCGGCATGAGCGGCGACCTGCCAAGCAACCCAACCAGCAACGCAGCACCCAGTGGGCCGAGTGATTCGCGCGCGAGCAACTTCATGCCTCGCGCTCGGCTCGCGGCCGCGATGCGATCGCTCACGCTGTGGGCGATCGTCTCGTGCTTTGCGCTGCCCTTGCTGTGGATGCTGCTGACGAGCGCGCTGCGAGCGAGCCAGACGGTGACGGGCCCCACGGGCGAGCGCGAAGCGGTGCGACTGCTCGACCTGCCCGCGCAGGCCGCGACCAACTATGCGAGCGTGTGGAACGACCCAGTGGTCGACTTTCCGCTGTATCTGCGCAACACGCTCATCATTACGCTGCTCACGGTGGTGGGCACGGTCGTGAGCAGCAGCGTGGTGGCCTATGGCTTGTCGCGCATCGAGTGGCGCGGGCGGGGGCTGGCGTTTGCCGGGCTGCTTGCCACGATGCTGGTGCCGTTTCCGGTCATCATGGGCCCGCTGTACATGCTGTATACCGAGCTTGGGTGGATCGGCACGTTCAAGCCCTTGTGGGTGCCCGCATGGTTTGGGCACGCTGTCAGCATTTTTCTGCTGCGGCAGTTCTTCATGGCGCTGCCGAAGGAACTGAGCGAGGCGGCACGCATCGACGGGTGCTCGCACGCGTCGATCTTCTTTCGCATCATCCTGCCCATCTCAAGGCCTGCGCTCTCGGTGGTGGCGCTGTTGCAGTTTGTGTTTGTGTGGAGCGACTTTTTAGGGCCGCTGATCTTCTTGAACGATCGCGATAAGTTCACGCTTGCGCTGGGGCTTTCGCTCTACCAAAGCCAGGCGGGCAACACGCCCTGGAACCTGCTGATGGCGGCGACCACGATCGTGGTGGCCCCGGTGGTGCTGGTGTTTGTGCTCGCGCAGCGGGCGCTGATCGATGGCATCGCGACGCAGGGGCTGCGCGAGGGTTGAGGCATGCGTTGCTGCGCATCACTTCCCACGGGCTTACTTCAGGGCACGGGCTTACTTCAGGCTGCGGAGAAACGCCTCGAAGCGGTCCATGCCCTTGGCGATCTGGTCGAGGCTGCACGCGAAGCTGATGCGCACGTGCTCTCTGCCCACGCCTCCAAAGTCCTCGCCCGGCACGAAGGCGAGGCCCGCTTCCTCCAGCATCGCCTCGCACATGCTCATCGCGCTGTCGATCTTCTTGCCCTGGGGCGTGGTCTTGCCGAAGTAGGCTCGCACGTTGGGGAAGGCATAAAACGCGCCGGTGGCCTTGGCATTGACGATGCCGGGCATCGCGTTCAGCCGCGCGTTGATCGCCTCGGCCCGTGCCGCGAAGGCTTGCCGCATGAGCTCGACCTCGGGACCGGCGTTCGCGAGCGCCTCGACGATTGCGGGGTAGGTAAAGCTCGTGATGTTCGTGCTCATCTGCCCCTGCAGGGTGCCCATCGCGCTGGTGAACGCGCGACCAAACTCGCCGCTGCTGCCCGTGTAGCCGATGCGCCAGCCCGTCATGCCGTAGGCCTTGCTCAGGCCGTTCAGCGTGATGACGCGCTCGGCGATTGCTGGGATGCTGCCGATGGAGAAGTGGGGGATGCCGCCGTAGACGATTTTCTCATAGAGCTCGTCGCTGAGCACGACGAGGTTGGGGGCGATGGTCTTCGCGGCCTTCTCGATCACGGCTGCGATTGCCCGCAGTTGCTGCTCGCTGTACATCGTGCCGCAGGGGTTGCTGGGGCTGTTGAGGATGACCATGCGGGTGCGGGGCGTGATGGCTTTCTCGATCTGCTCGGCGGTCGCGAGAAAGCCCGTGGCGACGGTGGTCTCGACTTCGACGATGGTGCCGCCCGCGAGCTCGACGATCGGCGCGTAGCTCACCCACGCGGGCACGGGCAGCACGACCTCTTGCTTGGGCTGGCCCGGGGCAGGAAAATCGAGCAGCACGTGGCACGCGACAAAGAGGCTGTGCTTGCCGCCCGCGCCGATGGTGATGTGCTCGGGCGTGCACCCGGGGATGCCGTTCTCGATGGTGAGCTTGCGGGCGAGGGCGCTGCGGGTGTCGGGGTCTCCCAGCGTGGGCATGTATTTGGTCATGCCGTTGGCGAGTGCCTTGATGGCCGCCATCTTGATGCAGGCTGGCGTGTCGAAGTCGGGCTCGCCTGCGGCGAAGCTCAGGACGTCCTTGCCGGCTCGCTGCATCGCCTTGGCGCGATTCATGAAGGCAACGGTGACGGAGGGCTTGAGGTTCGTTGCGCGCGGCGCGAGGGCAATGCTCATGGTGCAAAGATACGCGGAAAAACCGGGAAAGCTATGACGGGCGTGCGGGGCTGCGGTGGTGGTCACGCGGTGTGTCACATGGCAATGGCGGAGCACCACGCGAGTGGGCTGAGCGATGGGCCCTGGTCGCCTTTGTGGCGTCGTGCTCGCTTCGTGCCTTGCTTCGTGCCTCGCTTCTTGCTGCTTGCGTCGCGGCTTTGGCTTAGCTTCCGCCCCCATCCATACGGAACAACCCCTTGCCGGCCTCGCCCTTGCGGAGCATGATCGGCGTGTCGGGCCCTTTGCCATCGCCCAGCACGTCGACGCGGTGCATCTGCTGCTCCATGCGAGGGTGGGGAGAGATGCCCGAGATGCGATGCGGATCGAAGAGATAGAGCTGGTTGTATCGAAAGATCGGGAGCATCGGCATGTCTTGCTCCACCATCATCTGCTCGGCGCTGGTCAGCACGTCAAGGCGGGCCTGAGGCGTGGACTGCGCTTCGGCTTGCTCCAGCAGGGCGTCGAAGGCTGGGTTGCTGTAGCCCCGGTCGTTGTTGCCGTCGCCCGTTTTGCTGAGGTTGAGGAAGGTTGTAGGGTCGTTGTAGTCGCCAAACCAGCTCGCGCGGCTGACCATGAAGTTGCCGCCTTTGAGATTCTCGCGAAACACCTTCGTCTCGCGC
>JAIYDA010000117.1 GCA_027487735.1 Planctomycetaceae bacterium
CGTCCCCGGCTCCTGAAAGTGCCACCCCGGCGCCACCACCCCCACCCCTGGGTCGCTCACCACCGCCATCCCATCCGCACTCACCGTGCCCGTGCCGATCACCACCCAGCGTCCCGCGTCGTGGTCAAAGCTCCAGATCAGGCTCTTCTCGCCCGGGGCAAGCCCCTCTGTGTTTGGGAAGGTCACGGGGGCGGGCACATCAAAGTTTGTGCTGCCGCCCGCACGGTTGAAGCCGCGCTCATCGCCAGCCTGGATGCTCACCACAAGGTTGGGCGAGATGCCCGGGGGCAACGGTGCCGGCAGGCGATTCGGGTCGACGGGGATCACCGTCGCACGCGTCGCGGGTTCGCCCCGCTCATTAAACGCCGAGTCCGCCGGATACGTCACCTGCATCCGTGCCAGCATCTCTGGGCTCACACCCGGCAGAATCGCTGCGAGCTGCGAGAGTGCGGCTGGCCCAAAGCCCACGGCGTTGTCCACGCCTGGCGTCAGGGCCACCACATCGCCCTCCGCCATCGGAGGCAAGAAGATGTCAAACGGCACGCCATCCATCACAAGCTGCTTGCGCTGCCCAGGGATGCTGTGGAAGGGCTTGCCCAGCGTCGCATACTTCGTGCCCGCCGGGGCATTCGTCGCGGTCGAGCCGTCGATCGTGACGAAGAAGTCTGGCGCTGGCACATCGACAAGCTCAAACGTGCCAGTCTCGTCCGTGATCGCAAACACATCGGGCAGCGCGTCGAGCACGATGCGCGCACCCACGACAGGGATGTTCGATCCGTCTGGATTCTTGTTGTAGCTGTCAAACACACGCCCCCACACGCGCGTGCCAGGAATCCTGACAATGGGCAGCGTGTCGAAGTCTGCCCGCGCCGCCCCGCCAGGCTGCGAATCAACATCGCCATCAACCGCGATGCCATCTTGCCCGATCACACCATCCACCACCACGCGAATCTCGGTCGATGCTGGCAGAGGCGTGTCGTAGAAGTAGGTCGCGGTGCGGTTGTCGCGCGAGACGCGCACGCGCCCGGGCACCGGGGCTGTTGCAGCGAGCACGCGCACCGTGCTCGTGGTCACTGTCTCGGGCCGTACGGGCTCGCTAAAGCGAATCACGGTCTCGTTGGTGAGGCTCACCATCGCGGAGCCATCGCTGGGCGTCAGGCTTGTAATCGTCGGCGCCCCCCACTGCGTCTGGGCGTTCTGCGAGAGCGCAACGGGCTGCCACGTGGTGCCGGTGGGCGTCGTGATGGGCTCCAGCACGCTCACATCGCCGCTCGCACTCGCAAATGCCACCGTCGGCTCACCGCCCGATGCGGGCGACGACGCACCGAGGAAGCGTGCGTCCGCCGGGGCACTCCCAATCTCCTGCCTCGTCCACACGCCCGAACCCAAGGCTGCCGGCGCGACGTACCGCACGATCGTGGCAGGCTCGCCCGGTGCATTTCGTTGCAACCCCACCACCCCTGCCCTGCCCTCGCTCGTGCGGAAGGTGGCATACTCCCCCGCGCCAAACCGCACGGGCCCAGCGGACGACGCGATCGTCACGTCGGTGGTTGCAGCCACCAGCACGAGGCGACGGCGCGCAACACCAAAGAACCCCCCGAGCCTCGGGGCGTTGCGAACAGGCGGACGTGCCGCCACGCCACGCCACCCGACGCCAGGATTCGCTGGCGCATTACCCGAAGCGTTCAGCACCTCGAGCACGCCATTCTCACCCTGAGCGATCAACGTGAGTGTGCCGTTGGTCTGCTCAATCGTCTCGACTTGCAGCTTGGGCTCGTTACGCGTGCTCCCGCGCGGCAGCGTCTGACCAGACCATGAAGCCTGCTCATTCGCCGGAGACGTAAACCTCGCGACGCGACCGTCGGTCGTCGGACCGGTCAGCACCACCTGACCATTCGCCAGCAGCGTGGCGTCAAGCGTGCTCGCCAGGACGTCTGCCGGAGCCGCCTGCCCCGTGCGCGAGGCAAGCGTCGCGTAGTCCCAGGCATCCCCGCGACCATCGGCATTCCGGAGCACGCCCCAAGCACCCGACGCCTCGCGCCCGATGACCACCGTCCCGATATTCGCCCCAACAACCACCGCAAGGTTGGACAACGCGGGAACGCCCGCAAGCACGCGCCGAGTCCACGCGCCATCCGCAGCACTCTCTTGCGCGAGCACGATGCCCGCATCCGTGCCCGTCGCCCCGCCCAGCACGCGCCGCCGCCCGGACCCGTCCGTCCAGATCTGCGGCTCGCGCAGCGTGCCCACCCCCGCAAAGTTGTTCAGATCGGTCTTGCTCCACGCCCCTGCCGCAGTCCGCGCGAACAGCACCGGATCATCGCTGTTGTTCTCGACGACGATCGCCCCATCGCGCACATTCGCCTTGCCAGAAAGGTCGAACGTAAATGGCCCTGGCTCGGCGTCGAGCATGGCCCGCTGTTCAAGCGACTCGATGGCCTGCGCAGCAGAAAACGACGCGAATCGACGGAGAAGCGAACGAACGGCTTGACGTGCTTGCATGGTGACCCTCCCGTATAACTACCACGAACAGACTATCACGTTTTCTGGGTGATGCAAGGTGGTCAATGCAACATTCATCTCAGTCAAAAAAATCTAATGTTATTGCTTTTGTCCTTTGGGTTTTCACCCTGCAACCTCGATGCGCAGAGACCTCGCCCCCGCGCCGCTACGCTCGCCCATGGTTGGTTTCTGTCTGTTGCTGGTTGCCCTCGCGGGGCTGTGCTCGCTGGTGGGCACACGCGTGCTCATCTCCCTGGGCCATCGCGCGGGCACGCTCGACTCGTCGGGCGTTGCGGGGCAAGCGAAGGTGCAGCGCAAGGTGCCCAACATCGGCGGCATCGCGATCATGCTTGCGCTGGTGCTGCCCATGCTCGGGGCGGTCGCGCTGAGCTTGCTTTCGCCCGCGCAGCTCAGCAGCGGACCACTCGCCCCAGCCCTCGAGCAGCTTGCTCCGCACCTGCCTGGGCTCGCGAGCATGCGCGGGGCACTGCTCGTGCTGCTTGCGTGCATCGTGGGGTTGCACGTGCTTGGGCTCGTCGATGACCGCAAGCCCATGAGGGCCTGGCCCAAGCTGCTGCTCATGACGCTGCCCGCGCTCGCGATGGCCCTCTCCCCGGGAACGCGCTTGCTCACCGCGCTCGACCCAAACGTGGGCGGGGTGTGGCTTTCCATCGCGCTCACTGTCGTCTGGTTCCTGGTCATCACGAACGCGCTGAACTTTCTCGACAACATGGATGGGCTGAGCGCGGGCGTCGCTGCCATCGCCAGCGGGTTGTGCATGGTCGGGGCGCTCGCACGCGGGCAGTGGTTCGTCGCGGGGGCGTGCGCCCTGGTGTGCGGGGCGTGCCTGGGCTTTCTCGTTTGGAACTTTCCTTGGAGGGCTCGCGGCGCACGCATCTTCATGGGCGATAGTGGCTCGCTGCTGCTGGGCTTCATGCTCGCGCTCGTCAGCGTTCGCGGCACCTATGCCGCCCTGCCCACGGCGGATGCGGCACGGCTCGCTTCCCAACCCGCAATCGCCGGCACGCCCTGGTATGCCATCCTCGCGCCCCTCGCGATGCTCGCGGTGCCTCTCTACGACTTTGCGAGCGTGTGCATCGTGCGGCTGCGCGCGGGCCGCAGCCCGATGATGGGCGACCGCAACCACCTCTCGCACCGCCTCACGCGCCGGGGCCTTTCGCCGCGCAGCGCGGTGCTCACAATCTATGCCCTCACAGCCATCACAGGCTGCGCAGGGTTGCTCCTGCCCCACGCCACGCCCAGCGGCGCGCTGCTCATCGCGCTGCAGGTGCTGCTCGTGCTGCTGGTGGTGGCGATGCTGGAGTTTGGTGGCGCGAGCCCGCTTGCGCCGTATGAGACGAAGGGACGTTGATGGGGCGGGCGGGAGTGATTCGGACCGCGGTTCGCGGAGTGACAGAAGGGACAGGAGACAGGAGACAGGGCACAGGTGACAAGCAAGACGGAGCCTCGCGGCTACCCCAATCGAAGATCGCCCACCACCACTCCACGCTAGTACAGTCCCCGCGTGAGCGACACCCAACCCATCCTGCTTCGCAGCATCGACCGCGTGCTGGTCTGCCTCGTGCTCGGCGCGATGTTCTGGCGCTGCGTGCAAGGCTTCGACCCCATGCCCTACTGGTCGGGCGATCCCTTCATGGTCGCGAACCCGCCCGTCACCATCTTGCCCAGTGGCAGCCTCATGCTCTCTGCCCTCAGCGCGTTCGCAGGGCTTGTGCTGCTTGTCCGCGCGTCGCTCGCGGTACCCGCATTCGTGGTTGCGTTCGTTGCCTGCGCTGCGGCGTTTGTGCCCAGTTCGACGTCGGTCGATGGCGTTCTGCTCAGCGCCGATTGGGGCGCGGCGATCACCGGCGCCGCGGGCGTTGCCGCCACGTTGTCCCTCGAAGCTCGGCGAGCGCGCGATGCCACGACGCTTGCCGCACAACCTTTGCTGCGCATCACGCTCGCGATGCTGCTCGCCTGCGTCGCGGCTTCGCTCTCGCGCGGCCTGAGCCAGTACTTCATGGAGCACGCCCGCACGCTCGAGAGCTTTCGCCAAGACAAGCAGGCCTTCTTCGCGAGCCAGGGGTGGACGGAGCAATCGCCCATGGCCCTTGCCTTCGAGCGGCGCATCTCGCAGCGCGAGGCGTCGGGGTGGTTTGGCCTTGCCAACGTCTTTGCCACCCTCATGGCGGTCTCGACGGTGCTGCTGTGGTCGGTTGCTGCGCTCGCGCGGCGTGATGGCAAGCCCTGGGTGTTGTTCGCGGTGCTGGGCGTGCTTGCAGCATTGGGCGTCGCGCTCGCGGGCAGCAAGGCGGGGTATGCGGTCGTGCTGATCGGGCTCGCGTGCGTGGGCATCTCGTGCGTCATCCATCGCCTCAGGCCCGCGCTCGCGGCCTCGCTCGCCGCTCGGCCCGTGCGTTCAGGGTTGGTTGCGGTCGTGCTCGCGTGCTTTGCGGTGTGGGGCGGGCTTGCGGTGCGGGGCTCACTGGGTAAGTCGCTGGGCGAGCGCAGCCTGCTCTTCCGCGCGCAGTATCACCAAGCCGCGCTGGCGATCGCCTCGGGCCTTGGCAAGCCCATCGATATCGCGGCTCGCGAAGGCCTGCCCGTCTCGAACGCTCCTGCACGCGTGCTGCAGGGCTCGCTCGCGCTTGGCGTGGGCCCGGAGAACTTCAAAGACCGCGCGATGCTCGTGAAGCCCCCCACGCTGCCCGAAGATGTCGCAAGCCCGCACAGCTTGCCCATCGATCTGGTGCTGGGCCGAGGCCTGCCCGGGCTGCTGATGCTCGCTGTGTGGACGGCCCTCGCAGCCGGGTGCGCGGGCGGGCTTTGGGCACTTGCTCGCAGCACCCAAGCAGCGGCGAGCACGTCGTCGACCAACGCACCACCAGAGCCCGCTCCCGACGCAGCGCTCGACGCGCGCGACCCACTCTGGCTCCTCCCCGTGCTCTGTTGCGTCATCCCGACTGCCTTCGCGAGCTTTGCGGAGGCCCCGATCGCAACGCTCGACCAGCGCGGTGTCCGGCTGCTCGCGTGCCTCGCAGCGTGCGCCGCGGCGCTTGCTGCGCTGCATGCGCTGCGAAGGCTGCACGCATCGCACCTGCGCCCAGCGCTCGCGGCTGCGGGCCTTGCCTGCTGCGTGCACCTGCTGCTGGAGCTCACGGGCGTGACGCCCGGTGCGAATGCGTGGTGCGCGATGCTGCTTGGTTGCGGCGCGGCGCTCACGCCCTGGAAAGCGGTGCAAAGCACCAACGCGCCCTCGCGCGCAGGCCGTGCGGTGCGTGCGAGCGTGCTCGCTCTCGTCGTGCTTTGTCTAAGCCTTGCTGCCTATTTCAATTCCTCTGCCGTTGCCAACTGGCAAGCCAGCCTGCACCGGGCGTTCCTTCAGGCACAACCCGTGCAAGAGCTTCGCATGCGGGCTCGCGCACTCGCCGAGGGCAACCCCTTAGATGGCGACACACCCGCGCTGCTCGCGCGCGAGACGAGCGCAGCCCTCGGCGCGCCCGTTACGGCAAACCCGCGCGCGATTCTGCAAGCAATCGATGCCCTGCAAGTGCAGGCCTTGCCCCTCGCGCTGAAGGAGCTTGACAAGGCGCAGGTGCAGCAGCCCCGTCACCTCCCCACCATCCAAGCCCTCACCAAGGTGCAGACACTGTGGGCCGACGCCCAGCGCACCTTTGGCAGCCCCGACCAAGCACCCGCAGCAAACTCAACCGCCAGCAAAGCCATCGACGCCATGACCGCCTTTGCAAAGGAGGTCGACACCGCCAGCGCGTGGTCGTGGCTCGCGCAGCTGCATCGCACGCACGCCGCGATGGGGTTTGGCGATGCCCAGGCCCACCGCAAGCTCGCGATCGCGGCCCTGGAGCAAGCCGCCCTGCTGAGCCCCTACGAGTTGCAGCACCCGCGCCAAATCGTGGCCCTCGCCCAGGAAGTGGGCGACAAGGCGCAAGGAAAAGCCTGGGCACAGCGAGCTTTACTCGTGAACGATCTGTTGCGATTGGACCCGATCAAGCAACTGCCTGAGCGGGCGAAGGCCGAACTCCAAGCGATTGCCTCGCAATAACTTATACCTCTCCAGCCGCACAAACGCCTCCCCGGTGCCCATGCCCGGGCGGGCAGCGCGACTGGCAGCGCTCGCCACTGGCATTGCGTGCGGTGGTTGCATATCCTTGCACCCCTTCACAGGCGCAACTTTGCTGCCCGTCGGAGGCCCTGGCGTTTCGCAAGCCCTTGATGGACAAGCAGTTGCCTCTTGCTTTGGCAAGTTGCTCCTGCCCGTCCTCGGTGCATGTTCGCTGTGCGCGCCGTGCGCAGAGCGAGAGACGGCCTGCACGTCGCGTGCCGGGGTATGCATGTTTCGCAACTGCGCGCGTCAGGACGCGCAGGCAAGGATAACGACGTATGCCAGCTGATCTGTCCCACATCCGCAACTTCGGCATCTGCGCCCACATCGACGCGGGCAAGACCACGTGCTCCGAGCGCATCCTGTTTTACACGGGCAAGACGTACAAAATCGGCGAGGTGCACGAGGGCACCGCGGTGATGGACAGCCTGCAGGAAGAGCAGGAGCGCGGCATCACCATCCAGAGCGCCGCGACGACCTGTCCGTGGACGTTCAACGGCCGCGAGTACAAGCTGAACCTGATCGACACGCCCGGCCACGTGGACTTCACCATCGAGGTGGAGCGCTCGATGCGCGTGCTCGACGGCGCGGTCGCGGTGTTTGACGGCAAGGAAGGCGTGGAAGCTCAGTCAGAAACCGTTTGGCGTCAGGCCGACCGCTATAAGGTGCCGCGGTTCTGCTTCATCAACAAGATGGACAAGATCGGCGCGAGCTTTGAGTTCAGCTACGAGACGATCAAGACGCGCCTGGGCGCGAACGGCATCCCGATTCAGATTCCCATCGGCCTGGGGCACAGCCATCGCGGCGTGATCGACCTCATGACCATGAAGGGCTTCCTGTTCGAGGGCAAGCACGGCGAGAACGTCGTGGAGATCGAGATTCCTGAGGAAGAGAAGGAGATGGCGGCGAAGTATCACGCCATCATGCTCGAGAAGATCTGCGAGCTGGACGAGGCCCTGAGCGACAAGTATCTCGAGGGCAAGCCCATCAGCGTGCCCGAGCTGCAGGCAGTGCTCCGCAAGGGCACCATCGAGCGGCGCTGCTTCCCCGTGCTCTGCGGCGCGGCACTCAGCAACATCGGCGTGCAGCTGCTGATCGACAACATCTGCCGCTACCTGCCCAGCCCCACCGAGAAGCCCGAAGTGACGGGCACCGACCCGCGCGATGCCGACATCGTCGTCACGCGTCCGCACGACCCCGACGCGCCGTTCGCGGCGCTGGTGTTCAAGGTCGTGAGCGACATCCACGGCGACCTCACGTACATCCGCGTGTACAGCGGGCGGCTCTCCAAGGGCACGCGCTTGCTGAACCCGGGCAACGGCAAGATCGAGAACGCATCGCGCATCTTCGAGATGCACAGCGCAAACCGCATCCCGCTCGACGAGGTGACGGCGGGCAACATCGTGGCGGTCGTGGGCATCAAGAACAGCTACACGGGCGACACGCTGTGCGACAGCGAGAAGCCCATCATCCTCGAGCGCATGCACTTCCCCGAGCCCGTCATTGCGATGAGCATCGAGCCCAAGAGCCAGGACGACAAGCGCAAGCTGAGCGAGGCCCTGGGCGTCATCCGCCGCGAGGACCCCAGCTTCCGCAGCCAGTTCGACGAAGAAACCGGCCAGACCATTATCATGGGCATGGGCGAGCTGCACCTGGAAATCATCCGCAACAAGCTCATCCGCGACATGAAGATCAACGTCGAGACGGGCAAGCCCAAGGTGAGCTATCGCGAGGCCATCAGCAAGAAGGCTGCCGACGTCCGCGGCTTGCACAAGAAGCAGTCGGGCGGTCGCGGTCAGTTTGGTGACTGCATGATCACCATCGAGCCCTTCACCGCTGCCGAGGCCGAGGCCGCGAAGCTCGACTTCACGGACAACCTCGCGTTCGACAACCAGATCGTGGGCGGTGTGATTCCGAAGGAATACATCCCCAGCATCGAGTACGGCGTGCGTCAGACGGCGAAGACGGGCGTGAAGTTTGGCTATCCGCTCATCAACGTGAAGGTCACGCTGACCTACGGCAGCTACCACGACGTGGACAGCAGCCAGGTCGCCTTCGAGCAGGCTGGCACGCTGGCCATCAAGGAAGCCGTGGATCGCGCCGGGCCCCAGCTGCTGGAGCCCATCATGAAGGTGGTCATCACGGTGCCCAACGACTATCTGGGCAACATCACGGGCGACGTGAGCAGCCGTCGCGGCATGATCCTCGATACCGAGGACCGTGGCGTCGTGAAGCTGGTGCACTGCGAGATTCCGCTGAGCGAGCTGTTTGGCTACACCACCAGCCTGCGTGGCATGAGCCAGGGTCGCGCGAGCGCGACGATGGAGTTCCTCGAGTATCGCCCGATGCCCGCGGGCATCATGAAGGAAGTGGTCGAGGCGCAGCAGGGCGGCAAGGCTGCGGCTGGCAAGAAGTAAAGCTCGCGTCTGGCTCCGCGAATCAGGTTGTTTTCAGCCCGCGCCGCTCTGCGGCGCGGGCTTTTTCTTTGCGTGCATTGCGAGCGCGATCGCGCTCGCGCGTACGCTGCTCGCATGCCCATCGCTGGCATCCATCACATCGCGATCATCGCGAGCGACTTTGCACGCTCGCGCGATTTTTATGTCCGCTGCCTGGGGTGCACGGTGCTGCACCATGCATTTCGCGAGCAGCGGCAGTCGCACAAGCTCGACCTCCTGCTCCCCGGGGGCGGGCAGATTGAGCTGTTTAGCTTTCCGGCTCCGCCCGCTCGCCCAACTCGCCCCGAGGCGTGCGGCTTGCGGCACCTTGCGCTCGCGGTGCGCGGACTGGATGCGGAGATCGCGAGGCTGGCGGGGCTAGGCGTGGTGTGCGAAGCTGTTCGCACCGATGAGTTTACGGGCAAGCGATTCACGTTCTTTGCCGATCCGGACGGGCTACCCATCGAGCTGTATGAGCTTGAGTGACAGGGGGCTCTCGCCTGCGAGCGGCGGTCATGCGCCGCAGTCAACGTCTTATAACTTATGGTACCATGTCATCTCACACGCCGATTCTGAGATTCGCCCTGCGTTGCGTGCGGAACTGCTGTATTGTGTGAAGGTTCGCCCACAGTGTGTGGCGGTTGATTCGTGGTTCGCGCCGTGGAGACGCGGTGCTTTGAGAGAGAGGTTTTTCATGAAGCGTTTCGTTCTTTGCGTCGCTGCGCTCGCAGCGGCAGCCGGTGCGGCTCAGGCCGACATCACGTTCACGTTCACGAACTTCACGCAGGCTGGCTTCAGCTTTGCTCAGCTGGCTGGCGGCACGCAGCCCCTGATCACGGGCTCGCTGACCGGCATCAGCATCAACGCAACGCTGAATGCAAGCACGAACTTCACATATGCTGACGACCTCACGGTCTACGTTGATCCGGCTCCTCTGTCGGGTGGCGGCTTCGTGCAGGCGGGTGGCTTCAGCAACCTGAGTGCAGCGCAACGCTACGCCTGGGCGAACGGTGGCAGCAATGCTGTGGGCACCACGGTGATCGACACCATCACGCTCACGAGCCCCGTCGCGTTCGCGGGCACGGTTGCTGACCCGATCGTGTGGCTTGGTAACGGCTACGGCTCTGCGGGCACGAGCGGCACCTGGACCGGCAGCGTGACGCTGCTGGGCGTGAACGTCATTCCCGCTCCGAGCGCGGCCGCTCTGATGGGCCTGGGCGCGGTGGCTGGTCTGCGTCGTCGTCGTCGCTAATCGCGGCGATTCGTCGCAGCGATTGCTTGAAACAGAGGCCACGCGTGCGCGGGTGGCCTGAGCGTCAACTTCAAGCCGGCAACCTTTATGGGTTGCCGGTTTTTTCATGGCCGCGCGTCGTTCTCAATCGCCGTCTGGTGCCCCGCCCTTGCGCGGGTCGCTTGCGGCTTGCCAGTGGCATGCGCCGTCGACGCTGGCATCGCACTCGCCGTGGTCGCCCCGTGCGGGGACGCGCCGCATGACCTGCACCGCGGCGACGGGTTGACGCCTGCCCACCTCGTGACCCATGGCTTCGAGCTGCGTTTGCACGCTCGTCGCGATGAGGCCATCTTCGAGTTGCAGGGTGTGGGGCGACCACTGGTGGTGGAAGCGGGGCCTTTGCACAGCGTCCCACGCGGGCATCTTCCACACGAGCATGTTGAGCATCGCCTGCAAGGTGCCGCTGATGATGCGCGGGCCACCGCTCGCGCCCGCGAGCAGCGCGGCGCGAGCGTCGGCGCGATCATCATCGAGGACGATGGTGGGCGTCATGGCGCTCAGAGGCCGCTTGCCGGGCTGTGGGCGGTTGCGCTCGGCGTGGCTGAGGCCAAAGGCGTTGGCCTCGCCTGCCCGCGTGAGGAAGTCGTCGATGGTGTCGTTGAGGACAAAGCCCATGGGCTCGACGGCGACGAGCGAGCCGAAGACGAGGTTGATGGTCTCGGTGCACGCGACGGCGTTGCCATCGCGATCGACGACGCAGAGGTGGCTCGTGCCGCCGCCCTTCAGCGCGGGGGGCGGGAGGTGCGAGCCGTAGGCAGCTTGCGCCTGCGTGCGCGAGAGGTCGATCGCGCGCGCACGGGCGCGAAGGGCTTGCTCATCGAGCAGGCTTGCGAGCTCGACCGCTGCGAAGTCGGTGTCGCCCAGATAGTGGGCGCGATCGGCGAAGGCGTGCTTACAACATTCGGCGACGAGGTGGATGGCGCGAGCGCTGTTGTGCTGCGAGGGGTCTGTCGCGAGCGCGAGCAGGTGCGGGGCAAGCTCGTCGAGCATCGTGAAGACCTGCGCAAGCACGATGCCGCCGCTGCTGGGCGGGGGCATGCTCAGGACGCGCTTGCCCAGGAACTTGGTGACGAAGGGGTCGCGGAGCTTGGGTGCGTAAGCCTTCAGGTCTGCGAGAGTGAGCACGCCTCCATCGCGCGAGGCGGCGTCGACGATCGCCTGCGCGCAGGGGCCCTCGTAGAACGCGCTATCGCCATCGCGCGCGATGCGGCGTAGCAACTCGCCTTGCTCGGCGAACCGCAGGCGATCTCCGGGCGCGATGCGGCCCTCGCGCAGCAGGCGCGACCAGAGCCAAGGAAATCGCGCGATGCGCTCGTCGCGAAGCTGGGCTGGCGTGGGCGGGGCTTGCGTGGGCTGAGGAGGACCATCGGAGGCCTTTCGCGAGGCGAGCCACGCCTTCGTTGCAGCATCGCGGGCTTCGATCCACTCGATGATCTCTTGGCTGCTCTCGACGTAGTGCTCATCGGCTTCAAAGCCATCAAGGGCGAGGGCGATAGCGCCCGCGAGCACGTCGCTCGGTTCCCTCGTGCCCCAACTGCGGAGGGCTTGCAGCATGCCGCGCACGTGCCCGGGCACGCCCACTGCAAGGCCGCCGCGCTCGGTGGCAAAGCGATCATGGCGGAGCGCTCCGGACTCAAAGAAGTTTGGACCGATCGCTGCGGGGCATGTTTCGCGATAGTCGAGCACCATGGAGTGCTTGCCCTGTGGCTCGCGGGGCAGGCCTTGATGAAAGTGAGCGAGCAAGAAGCCGCCACCGCCGATGCCGCAGCTGTATGGCCGCACGACGCTGAGGGCGAAGCTGGTGGCGACTGCGGCGTCAACCGCGTTACCGCCATCTCGCAGCACTTGCGCGCCCACGCGCGAGGCGAGCTTGTGGTCTGCGGCGACGCCGCAGCGCGTGAACAGAGCGGAGAAACGCGGGGGCGTGGGGGCGGCGGCGAAAGTCGTGGGGTTCGCGTCCTGCGGCATGGGGCAGGATACGAGGGGCGTCGGCGAGTGCGCGGGCAGGTGCGCGGCGAGCGCGGCGGAAGCCGAGCATCGCCTGCGGCCGGTTCGTTGGCGAGTGAGTTGGCGAGTTAGTTCGCGAGTTAGTTCGCGAGGAGCGTCGCGCTCACGGCGAGCCCTGCGGGCACGCACGCGCCCGCAAGCTCGGCACACTTGGTCAGCACGAGTGAAGCATCGTCACTCTCTCGCACCTCGACAGAATCTCCGAGGCACGCGGCGAGGGCGTGGGCGTCGTCATCGTGGAAGGGGAGCAGCACGCGCGGGCCCTGCACTTCAAAGAGGACGACCTTTCGCGCGTCGCTTGCTTCTGCGGGTGCCTCGTCGGCAACGCAGGCCGCGACTTTGCTGGCGATCATCGCGGCGGCATCATCGGCGGAGACGATCGCGTCGAGTGCGCGCACTTCGGCGTCGGGCTCGGCAGCGAGGACGCTCCAATCGACGCATGCGCTTCGCGCGGCAGCCGCTTCACGCGAGGCGACGGAGGAGAACCGCACGGGCACGGCGATGACCATGCGGCGTTCGTCGCTGAGGCTGGGAAGGCCAAACTCGGCTTCGGGATCGATCGAGGCGACGAGGGACATGTCGACGGCAGAGAAGTCGCTGACAGTGACGGCAGCTTGCCGCGTGCTGGCGGCCGTGATGGGCGAAGGGGCATTGGCGATCAGCGCGGGCGCTTGAGTGTTGCTCGCGAGCGGAACGCTGGGGGAGGGGCGCGTGACCACCACCCAGCCCAAGAACGCGACGGCAGCGGCGGCGGCGGCGACGGGAGCACCGGCGCGACGCATCATGGCGAGCAGCGAGGGCTTGCCAGCGGAAACACCAAGCTGGCTGCCAACGAGACGTGGCAACGGGCGCGAAGCATCGTGCTCGCTGCTCAGCGCGACGCGCTCGAGCAGTTCGGCGTCGCGGGCGTGCTGCAGCAGGTCGAGCATGTCGTGCTGCTGCGCTTCATCGGCGAAGCGAAGCTCGGGCGATGCGCGGTTGGGGCTGCTTGGAGTCATGCTCATGAAACCCGTCCTTGCTCGGCGCCACACGACGCCTTCGCTGCTTTGTTTGCCGGTGGAAACGCGGTGTTCTGTGCGGTTTTCGGCTGCTGGGGCTGCCCACACCGCATAGATGTCAGGGGTGGAATCAGGACTTGGACCCCTGGGGCGGATCAATAGCCAACAGGCCCAACCCTTGCAGCCAGGTGCGGAGCTTGCGGTAGGCGACTTGTTTGCGGCCGTTGACATTGCTGGCAGCGATGCCCATGCGCTTGCCCAGGTCGCGGTCGGAGATGCCGCCTGCCCAGCTTCGCAGCAGCCAGCGTTCATCTTCGGACAGGCCCGCGCCGTCGTCGCTCGCAAGGGCGCTGCGCACGCGCTCGAGCAGTGCGGCGTCGTCCATCTCGGTGGGCTGCGTTTTCGTGGCGCTTTGCGAGGGGAGGACGGTGCCCAGGGTGTATCGCTCGATCGCGGCGAGGCGGCGTTTGTCGGCACGTGCGTATTGCAGCCAGACTTTGTGCGCGATGGCGTAGGTAAACGTCGTGACCGCGCTGCGCGAGGCGTCGTAGCGACCGGCTCGCAGAGCCTGCCACAAGCCCAGCATGGTGCGCTGGGCGAGGTCATCGGCGAGGTCGTGCCGCTTGCCGGTTCGTTCCAGCAGCACAGCGCGCACGCCCGGCACGAGGCGGGCTTGCAACGCGGCGAAGGCCTGCTCGTCGCCTTGTGCGCTCGCGACGGCGGCTTCGTTCAGCGCAGCGATGGACGTGAGCGACTGGGCACTCCAGCGAGCGGAGGCCGCGCCCTGTGGCTCGTCGGCGGCTTGGTGCCCAGGAACAACCTGCATGCTGGCACGGTACTCCGGTTGTGGGCTGGTTCGTGACGACGAGCCAACGCCGCGCGCCGAGAGGGCCGCGCTGCCAACGAGCTGCGTCTGGGCGGACAGGGATGACACGCGGCGGTTCGACCTCCGCTGGTTGTTCGCCGGAGGGCGCGGTTTGTTCTCTGGGGTTTGCCCAGCGGCTCGCGCCGGGGCGTTTTCAGACGTTCTTGACGAGCGTGACGGGCACGGGGGGCGCGAGGCCTGCCTGCCCGATCGCGGCGTTGCATGCGATGAGCAGGCGCTCGCGCACCGCGTCGACGTCGGTGGTTTTGCACCAGACGCTCACGTTCCAGGCGTTGGTTGCGCCCATGGCGGTGAGGGCGACGCCTGGTGCACGGTCGGCGAGGCGACCGGGCGCGGCTTGGGCAACGGCGAGAAGTGTGGCACGCTCGCGCTCGATGTCGCCACCTGCGTCGGCGTGCACCGTGACGTCGACGAGGCGCTGCTCGTAGGCGGTGGCGTTCGTGATGACGCCGCTGACGATCGCGCCGTTGGGCACGATGATCTTGCGGTTGTCGAGCGTGTTGATGATGGTGGAGAAGAGGCTGATCTCGTCGACCACGCCCGTCTGCCCGCCCGCGGTCACGAAGTCTCCGACTTTGAAGGGCCGGAAGATGAGCAGCATGACGCCCGCTGCGATGTGGCTGAGCGACCCTTGCAAGGCAAGACCGATCGCGACGCCGATGGAGCCCAGGATCGCAACGAAGCTGGTGACCTGCACCCCAAAGCTCGAGAGGCACATGATGACCACGGCTGCGAAGATGGCCCACTTTGCGATCGCGCCCAGGAAGCGTCCGAGGGTGATATCGAGCTTGGCTTTGTCGCACGCTTTGCGGACGAGGCCCGCAACCCAACCCGCGATGATGAGGCCCACGACGAGGAGCACGATCGCCTTGACGGCGGGCAAGCCGTACTTCTCGAAGAGCGCGACGGTGTTGCTAATCTCGGCGGTGACGTTCGCAGGGTTGGCAGCTTGGGCGAGCAGGGTGAGTGGCATGGCGGGGTCGTCCTGGTGCGGGTGCGGGAGGCAGGTGAGGGAAACGCCCTCGCGCACCATTGTCGCGTGCCGAAGGCAGGGGGCAAGCACAGATCGTGCAAATGTGCGAACCGCGAACGTGCATAGGCGAGACGCGGTGAGCCCGATACGCTCGTTGCGATGACCTTCGACCCCACTGCTTCGTTGCGCGATGCGCACGCGCTGGCCCAGGCATTTGCTGCCGACACGCGTGTGCACACATTCCTCACCACAAGCATCGACGCGCTTGCCCAGGCGTTCTCTCGTGGGAACAAGCTGCTGGTGATCGGTAATGGCGGCAGCCTGTGCGATGCGTCGCACATCGTCGAGGAGTTCACGGGGAGGTTTCGCAAGGATCGACCGCCGCTGCCCGCGATTGCGTGCGATGGTGCGGGGCACCTCACGTGCGTGGGCAATGACTATGGCTTTGAGCAGGTGTTTGCACGCTGGGTGACGGCGCTTGCGAGGCCTGGCGATGTCGTGATGCTGATGAGCACGAGCGGCAACAGCCCCAACGTGCTGCTTGCTGCGGCGGCAGCGCGGAAGGCCGGTGCGCTGTCGCTCGCGCTGACGGGCAAGGGCGGGGGCAAGCTGGCGAGCGCCGTGGAGCACGCGCTCATCGCCCCGGGAGAGACGGCGGACCGGATTCAAGAGCTGCACATGCTCGCGCTGCACACGATCGTGGAGGGCGTGGAGCATGCGATGGGGATGGTGAAGTGAGCGGGCTTGGGTGCTGAGCTTCAGTCGTCGTCGCGCGGCGTGTCCAGGCGCTCTTCCATCCAGTAGCGCTGGATCTCTTCGAGGATGCGTTCGTTGCAGGGGTGCCCGGGCTGTTCGACAAAGCCGGGCAGCGCGAGGACGAGTTTCTTCAGCTCGACAAAGCCCACCCGTGCGGGGTCGCGCTGGGGGTGGTGCTCGTGCAGCAGCTCGCCGATGAGGTCGACGTCGAGCCAGTGGAAGGTGTCGTTTGGCATGGGCCCTCCACCTCCGCCTAGTGCGGAATCTCCTTCACCGCATTGCGATTCCACGCCGGCACGCGCACGACTATCGGGCCTTCCTTCTGAATCACGCACTGGCAGCTCAGGCGGCTGTTGCGTTGCAGGCCTGGGGCTTCTTCCACGCGGTCTTCCTCGGCTTCGGTGCTTTCGCTCAGGTTCTCCATGCCCTTCTCGACGTAGATGTGGCACGTGCTGCACGCGCAGACGCCACCGCAGGCGTGCTCGATGTTGATGCCGTGCTCCATCGCGAGTTCGAGCAGGCTCTCGCCCGTGGCCCCTTTCATCGCGTAGAGGTTCTGCGTCTTGCCCGTCAGCCCCTCGGGGTCTTCGAGGTGAAAGGTCACGGGAACAACGTCTGGGCCGTGGGGGCGGTCGGAGTGCTTCAAGTGCATGGGGCATTGTTCGCTGCATCGCCAGCGGATGCGAGCAGCAAGCGGGCGTGGTCGCGGATTTGTTGCGAGTCGCGCGTGCTTGCGACGCCCCTTGCGGACAGCAGGATGCGTTACTCGCAGTCTCCCCCCGCGAGCACCCGCAGGAAAGCCAGCAGGTCGCTGTCGTCGGGAAAGAGGCTGTCGTTGTTGAAGTCGATGTCGTTGCAGGTTTGCGTGCTGCACGCACCGCCCGCGAGGACGCTCAGGAAGTCGACGAGGTCGCTGTCATCGGGAAACAGGCCGTCGCCATTGAAGTCGATGCTGTCGCACGCGAGCGGCGGCGTGCCGAGCACGAGCGTTGCTTCGAAGCTGCCGCTCTCGGTGAAGAAGCCCGTTGGGCCAACGCCTTGGCTCCCCACCACCGCGAGCACGTTGCAGTTGCTGTTGAACGTGTAGGTGCCTGGGTTGAGCGTACCGCTGAAACTAAAGGGGCCATTCTGACCGACGAAGACGGAGCGGATCGCGAGGCCCAGCGCGGTGCTGAGGCGGACGGAGCCGCTGACATCCTCATTGTCAAACGCGGCGATGCCGGAGAGGGTGTAGGGCGTGGCGACGGTGAGGGTGAAGGTGGAGCGTGCGACGCTGTTGGCACCCGCCGAGCCCACGCAGTTGTCCATGTCGATGAATGCGTTCGAAACACCAGCTTGCTGCACGACCCGCAGCCACGTTCCGCCGCCCACAAACTCCTGGCGCACGGTGCCGTTAGCTCGCACCTGCGCGGTCGTGCCGGGGAGGGTGGGCAGGTCTCCTGGGGCCACGGGGCCGCCTGCAATGCCAGCAGAGAGCGTGAGCACGCCGCTGGTGCCGTTGAGTTGTGCGGGGTCGTCCTGCAGAGGCCCGGTGCTGCTGCCCTGCTTGCCGACGCTGCCTTGAGCAGCGACGTCGACGTTGGCGGCAGTGACGGTGATCTGGGCAGAGGCGTGGGTTGCCGCAGCAACGCCAACAAGACCAACGACCAGAGCAAGCGACGAACGTGTGGGTTGAGACATGGCAGGGCCTTTCTTCAAGCTAAGGAGGGCGCGGGGACTGGTCACGCTAACGCAGCGCGTGCCTTTCGGCAAGCGTTTTTTCGTGCTCACGAGCAAATCCGCGCCATCCACACAAAATCCTCACACAATCACCACGCTTCCCTGCGCATTGCCTCCGCCCCACTTTCCAACCCCCGCCTTCCCGTCTATCCTTGCCCCCCGCGCCTCCGCGCGGGCCTTTGGCTGTTTTCTCCCCCGGTTCGCACTCCGTAAGGAACCCACCCCGTGAAGATCCGCACCGACGAAATCGCTTCCGTCATCAAGCAAGAAATCGCACAGTTCGGCGCAGCGCTCGAAGTCGCCGAGGTCGGTCGCGTGGTGGAGGTCGGCGACGGTATCGCCCGCATCTACGGCTTGGGCAAGGCCATGGCAGGCGAGCTGCTGGAGTTCAACACCGCGGGCGGCTCGGTGATGGGCCAGGTCTTCAACCTTGAAGAGGACACCGTCGGCGCCGTCATCTATGGTGACTATCTGAAGGTGAAGGAAGGCGACGTCGTGAAGAGCACCGGGCGCCTGCTTGAGGTGCCCGTGGGCGAGGCGATCCTGGGTCGCGTCGTCGATCCGCTCGGTCGCCCGATGGACGGCGGCGGGCCCATCAACACCACCGAGTTCCGCAAGGTGGACATCATCGCCCCGGGCATCGCCGAGCGTCAGCCCGTGCACGAGCCCATGCAGACGGGCATCAAGGCCATCGACGCCATGATCCCCATCGGTCGCGGCCAGCGCGAGCTCATCATCGGCGACCGCAAGACGGGCAAGACCGCAGTCGCCCTCGACACCATCATCAACCAGAAGCAATACTGGGGCACGAAGGACGCGATGGTGTGCATCTACGTCGCCGTCGGTCAGAAGGAATCGACCGTGGCGGGCGTCGTCGAGATGCTCCGCAAGGCGGGCGCGATGGACTACACCATCGTCGTGAACGCCAGCAGCAGCGCGGCGGCCCCGATGCAGTACATCGCTCCCTACTCGGGCACGGCGATGGCTGAGTACTTCATGTGGAGCGGGAAGACGCCCGGCCAGAAGCTCAGCAACGGCATGCCCATGCCCAAGCACGCCCTGTGCGTCTATGACGATTTGAGCAAACAAGCCGTGGCATATCGCCAGATGTCGCTGTTGCTGCGTCGCCCGCCGGGCCGCGAGGCGTACCCGGGTGACGTGTTCTATCTCCACAGCCGCCTGCTCGAGCGTGCGACGAAGCTGAGCGACGAGAACGGCGCGGGCTCGATCACCTCGCTGCCCGTGATTGAACCGCAGGAAGGCGACGTCTCGGCGTACATCCCCACGAACGTGATCTCGATCACCGACGGGCAGATCTACCTCGAGCCCGAACTGTTCTTCAGCGGCGTGCGCCCCGCGGTGAACGTGGGTATCTCGGTGAGCCGCGTGGGTGGCAACGCCCAGGTGAAGGCCATGAAGAAGATCAGCGGCTCGCTGCGACTGGACCTTGCAGCCGCCCGCGAGCTCGAAGCCTTCGCGCAGCTGGGCACCGAGCTGGACAAGGCGACGCAGCGCCAGCTCGATCGCGGCCGCCGCATGGTGGAGCTGCTCAAGCAGGGCCAGTACACGCCCTTCGTCGTGACCGACCAGATCGTGAGCATCTTCGCGGGCAGCAAGGGCTTTATGGACGACATCCCGGTGCCCAGCGTTCGCGCGTTCGAGGAAGGCCTGCTGGCCCACATGAAGGGCGTGGCGAAGCCTGTGTATGACGAGCTGGACCAGAAGAAGGCGCTGGATAAGGACCTTGAGGCGAAGCTTGAAGCTGAGGTGAAGAAGTTTAAGAGTGGGTTTAAGGCGAAGTAGCGGGTACCCCGGCTCTCCGAGCCGGGAGCGGCTGCGGTTGGTGGGGCAGGTTTGGTGGGGCAGGCGTCTCGCCTGCCTTCGGCGCATCCAGCCCCGAACAACCACGCGGCGCGGCCTGCCCAAAAGTTCATGAAGAAAAAGCCCGGCGGCAACGTCGGGCTTTCTCACTTTTGAGATGGGGCTATAGTTCTTGCAAGGAGCGTGAAAGATGACCTTTGATACCTTGCGAGATGTGATTCACAGCCGACCGTTCAGCCCATTTGTGCTTAGGCTCGCCGATGGCCGCTCGCTGCGCGTGAAGCACCCCGAGTTTGTCGGCTTCGTGGGCGAAAAGCGCACGCTGATGGTGTCGTTTGAAGGGAGCGGGAGTTTTGAGTTGGTGGATTTGATATTGATCAACGCGGTGGAAGTAGGGCGCGGGAAGGGTGAGGGGAAGAGGAAGAAGGCGGGGTGACGAATGAGCAAGTTGCTAACCAAAACTCTTGTGCTGACTGCAGCCTGCTGCTGCGCCGAGAGCGCCGTTTATGCACAATCAGATTGCTCCTTTCAGTTCAATGAGCAACGCAACATTCCTAATCAAAGTGGACGCGCGCAGTGGGCCCTGACCGTCACCGCTTTGGGAAACGCTCAAGGGTGGGTTCAGGAATGGAGTAATTCCTCCGGTTGGATAGATGCTTATCAATGGCACCCTTCAAACGGCTATGTTCGCGCGTTTGTCAGCGCAAGCTATGGCGGCTTTTCGCTCCGCGGCTACGAGGGACCTTGCCAAGGTACCTACGGCATTCGCGTGATTCCCACTAGTAATTGGGCCCAATGTCAGCTCTCGCCAGCTAGTCGGATGTTGTACGTGCAAGACGCCGACGATTGCCCTAGTCCATACATTTATCGCGCCGCCAACCTCCGCGACTGCCCCTCCAACCAACTCCCCACCTCACCATCAAACATCTGGAAGGTTTACCGCGTCATCGGTGGTGTCGGCCAACTCGTGCCGATGTGCTCAGACCCTGCAAACCCCAGCTGCGTTCGCGGCGATCGCCCGCTCGCGATCGTCGCGCATGGATGGAAGAGCAGCCCGAATGAACCTTGGGTTCAGCGCATCGCCAGCGGGTTGGCGGCGGATGTTTCTCGCTTTGGCGCGGGTGCGGACGGCCTCGCGAACGTGGATGTGCTCGTCGCCGATACCTCGCAGTGGATGAATCCGCCAGTCGTCACGACGTTGCCTGGCTTGGTTGCCGACCTTGCCGCGAACGAGGGCTTTGGACTGCTCCAAGCGCGAACACAAATCCCGCAGGCGTCGCAAAGGCTCGTCGAAGAACTGCGTTGTCGCATCCCGCGGGCGGATGGGCAGCGATTGCAGATTCCGCTGATCATCGGGCACAGCTTCGGTGGTGCCATGGCGGCACGGCTGCTGCCCGATATGTATGCGGTCGCCAACATCGGGACGCTTGTTACAGTCGACACTCCATGGGACATGGTTTGGCCTTACGCAGATCTCTTCAATGAGCAGGCATATGCCGGACTGTCGGCGCGGTGGGTCAACATCTATTCCGACGACCTGCTTGCCGGTTTTGGTTTTGGCAGCAGAGCCGATCTGGCGTTGCAACAGCGTGCGCTGAATCTCTATATCGACCGCGACGCTTCGCGGCAAGTGCGGCGTTGCTTTAGCGATCACAGCTGTCTCGTGCAGGACTTCTCGTACTGGCTTTTCTCGCCGCAGGGTCGGGCTCTCACAACGACGGCCGCACCTCTTCCGGGCGAAGCCCGCAGCTATCGCGAGAACATTCAAGGCGGGTTCTTCAACTTCCAACCAACCGACGGCGGCACGCTGCCATCCATGCCTTCGACAGCCTCGCTCGTTCTTGATAGCATCGTGACGGGCGCTCGCAGCCCGCTCGCCAGCGACATTACAACCCAGCTGCGCGCAAGCAGCGCGGGGGCGATGACGCTACCTGATGGCAGCACACGCGTCACGGCGCAAACGCAAAGTGTTGGTGGCTACAGCTTGGGCGATGTGCCTTTGCCGCCTGACGCTGGGTACCTGGTATTTGAGTACCAAACCAACGGGCTCATTCCTTGCTGCGAGAGCACGCCAGCCTTGCCCAATGACGCCTGGAACGTGCAAGTTGCCTCGCTATGGGCGAATGACAGACTGCTGTTTACGACGAATCGCAACACGCCGCCAAACACTTGGGCGGTGGGCGTCGCGAGCGTTGCAGAGTTTGCGGGCTCAGGCACGCGAATCGCGGCCGCGATATCGAGGCAATCCTCGGCGACGTCAAGTGGTCAGTTCACTTTCCGCAATGTCCGAACGGTGCCCGCGCGAGCGGTGTACGACTTTGGAAACTACGCGCCTGACTGCAATACCAATGGCGTGTACGACTGGATCGATATCGCTGGCAATCCATCACTTGATAGCAATGCGAACTTCGTGATCGATAGTTGTCAAGCCTGCAAATCCATCGACTTCAACCAAAACTCCCTCTTCCCCGAGGACCAAGACCTCATCGACTTCCTCTCCGTGCTCGCGGGCGGCCCGTGCAGCGAGGGCAACACCTGCAACGACATCGACTTCAACAACGACGGGCTCTTTCCGGCTGATGATGATCTGGTTGCCTTCCTCCGCGTGCTCGCGGGGGGAAGCTGCAACTGAGCGGCGGGCAAGCAGTGTGCGCGGGTTGAATCGTGCCCTGTTCGGCTCGTGCCCCGGTTGAATCTCGCTCGGGTCGGGCGGGGTGTGCTCGGAGCTGAAAGCTCGTGCTACGGGCACGGCGCGGCTCGGGCGCGAGGGGTGTGGCAACACACCGGGTGCCGAGAGCACAAGCGAGACGCCTGTTCCACCAGCCAGCTGTTCCACCGGCTACCTAAGTGACCAACCCGCGTCCGCCCCCACTCCCGCGTCACGGCTTCTTGATTGCCTCTTCCACCTTTGCTGCATCGGGGTCTACTTTCGCGTTGACCGCCTCCAGCTTCGCAAGTTCACCCTCGACGAGCTTGGTGAGCGTCGCTTCGAGATACTCCACGCTCTGCCTGGGCGTGGCACGCGTCACGCCCGGGGGTGGCATGAGGCCTGTGCCGCCCCACACCACTTTGCCGTCGGCACCGACGACGTAGAACGTCGGAAAGCCGCCAACCTTGAACGCGTCGACGTATGGGCCGGCTTCGAGCAGCAGGTCATAGGTGTAGTTGTTCTGCTTCTTGAATGCCACCGGATCGGCGTTGGGGGCACGCTCATAGTTAAAGCCCACCACCGCGACGGGCTTGCCCTTGAACTTGTCGTGCACGCGCTGCAGCGCGGGCATCGCAGCTCGGCATGGTGGGCACCACGTGCCCCACACGTCCACCACCATCACCTTGCCCTCGTAGGTCTTGTTCGTCACCACGTCGCCCTTGGGGTTTTTGAGGCTGAACTCGGGCAGGGGTGTGCCCGCCGTGAGCGTGCCGGGCTCGTGGGGCCACGTGACGCCGTGGGGCTTGCTGCCCGCGCGGCCTGCCTGGCCGCCACCCTCGCCGCCCTCATCTTCCGCGCCTTTCGTGCCGCCGCCCAGTTTGCCGCCCTTCTCGCGGCCCGAGCCGCCCGATGCGCTGCCTCCGCGGGTGCGGACGGCGTAGCCATCGGGCGTGGCGGGGGAGAAGTCCATCGCAGTGGCTTCGTCGTTGATCTTCAGGCCCTCGAGCGTGAGCACGCGCGTGAAGCGCTTGCCCCCCGGTGCCTCCTGCACGCGCTCGATGCGGCGGACGAGGGCGCCCTGATCTTGCACCGCGAGCACCACGATCTCGCGCGGGCGGCCATCGTCCTTCTCGCCCGCTTTCAGCGGGGGCGTCTGCACGAGCTCGAGCAGCGTGCACTCAGCACCATCGATCGTCACCTTGCCCAGCACGCGCGTGCCGCGCGGTGCATCGAGCTCATCGCTGCCCAGCACCTCCCACGGCACAAACTGCCCGGCATCTTGCTGCACAAAGAAGCTGCGAACATCGCTCACCTTCACCAGCGTGCGCTGCGCCACGGCTTTCTCCTTGTGCCGCAGGCTGCGGGCACTTGCGCCGTCATAGGCGATGTCCACGCCCCGCTTCGCACCCTCGCCCTCGCCCTGGCCTTCCTCGCGCACGGCGATTTTCCAGTCGCCCACCTGGGCTCGCACGCCCGCGAACGAGGCAGCACGATCCTTCGTGCTCTCGCTGTAGCCTTCGCTGCGCACCACGGCGCGCGCGCTCATCGCTCGCAGATTGGCGTACGTCGCGCGGACCTTCTCGAGCAGAGCCTTCGCCTCGGCATCGGGCTCGCTCGCTTGCGGGGCTGGCGCGCCCGCCTCTTGAGCGAACGACGCGCCAACAAGGGCCCCGCCCTCGCGCGCACCACCGCCCACCAAACCACCGCCGAGCACAACCAGCAAGGCCATTGGCCTGAGTCTTTGCATGTGGCACCTGCCGTCACCGAGCACAAGAACCCGTCCGAGGCAGCACCGCCCCAGAACCAACCAATTCTAACGCCCCTCAGGGCCCGAAGTTACCGTATCCTTGCTCTAGCATGCCTCAAACGCTTTCTGTCGCTACTACCGAGTTTGAACGCCTCGACCGCTGCGCAAGCCTGCCGCACCGCCCGCGTGTGCTGCTGGGCAAAATGGGGCTCGATGGGCACGATCGCGGGGTGAAGGTGATCGCCCGCGCCCTGCGCGACAGCGGCGTGCACGTGATCTACTCGGGCCTGTGGCAGACGCCCCGGAGCCTTGCCGTGAGTGCCCGCGATGAAGACTGCGATGTCATCTGTGCGAGCATGATGAGCAACAGCCACCTGGTGCTCGGGCCCAAGCTGGTGACCGACCTTGCCACGCTGGGCAGGCCCGACCTGCCCGTATACATGGGCGGCATTCTGCCGCAAGAGGACATCCCCAAGCTGCTGCAGGCGGGCGTGGCGAAGTGCTTCACGACGGGCACGGGCCTGCTCGATATCGTCGAGGCGGTGAAGGGTGCGACCAAGCTCAGGGCGCACACCCTGGGCCAAGGCACCACCCCAGCAGCCCAGCTCGCCCGCGACATCAGCCTGATGCACGACAACCAGCCCCTCCGAGCCGGGGTGCGCAAGCGCCGCCCGCGGCGCGTCATTGGCGTCACCGGCAGCCCGGGAGCAGGCAAGAGCACGCTCGTGGCGCAGATGGCCAGCGAGTTCACGCGGCTGAGCAAGTCGGGCGCGGTGGGTTACAGCGGTCGCTGCGGTGTCGTTGCCTTCGACCCGATGAGCCCCATCACGAGCGGAGCCCTGCTGGGCGACCGCCTGCGGCTGGACATCAACGCCCTGGACGAGAGCGTCTTCTATCGCAGCCTTAGCATTCGCGGCGAGGACTACCACAGCCTGCCCGAGATCATCGAGCTCGTGGGCGGCGCCTTTGATGGGCCCGACACCATCGACCTGCTGTTCGTCGAAACCGTCGGCGCAGGGCAGAACGAGACGCTCATCCGCAACTTTGTCGACAAGACCGCGGTGGTGCTGACGCCCGGCATGGGCGATGCCGTGCAGATGGACAAGGCGGGCATCTTGGAGATCGCCGACCTGTTCGTGTGCAACAAGGCCGACCATCCTGGCGAGCACGAGCTTGTGCGCGATCTGAAGGATGTCGCGGGGCGTCGGCAGATTCTGGAGACAATTGCCACGAAGGGCCAGGGCATTCCGGAGTTGCTGGGGACGCTGCTGGCCTAGCCTCATCTTGCAGAAAGAGGGGACAGGGGCTGTTCGAGCCGGAGGCTCGACGCGAAGGCACGCACGGAGGACGTTTGCATGGAAGCACAACACGCCGCGGGCGATGTCGCGCAGGCAAGGCTGCCGCAGCGCGACAGCGACACGCCAGACCATCCCGCTCCCGCGCAGCCCATCGAAGTGCTTGCGCCAGAGGGCTCCGACCAGTCTTCGCAAGCAACCGCGACGGGGCAGCATGAGCCCGCGCCGAACGAGCCCGCTACGCAAGATGCCGCGCCGCATGAGGAGCCGGGCGACGCTCCTGCAGCCGTGAACAAGCGCAAACGCCGCTCGCGCAGCGTGCCCGTGGAAGTGGACATTGAAGCCGCTCGCGCGCTGGTGCCCAAGCTCGAGGCTGTGCTCATCTCATGCGATCGGCCCGTGCAGGCAACACGCATCGCGCAGTTGCTCGGGCTGCTGCCCATGGAGCACGGAGCCGAGGCCGCTGCGAGCGCGGACGTCGCGCTGAGCCAAGCAAGGGAAGAGCACGCGTGCGCGACGGTTGCCGCCAGCGTGCGCGAGCTGAACCAGCAGCTTGGGGCGAGCGGACGTGCCTTCCGCGTCGAACTTCTGGGCGGGGGCTATCGCGTCATGACGCTGCCCGAACATGCAGACGTCGTGAGCAAGCTGCACAAGGCACGCGCGCAAACCAAGCTCAGCCGAGCGGCGGTTGAGACGCTCGCGGTGATCGCCTATCGCCAGCCCATGACGCGTGCGGAGCTCGAGAGCATCCGCGGCGTGTCGTGCGGCGAGGTGCTGCGCACGCTGGTGGAGCGTCGGCTCGTCACCGTCAAGGGTCGCGCGGAAGAGCTGGGCAGGCCGCTGATCTATGGCACGACGCCGCAGTTTTTGGAGCACTTCGGGCTCACCAGCATCAAGGACTTGCCCACGGCAACCGAGGGGCTGACGTCGTAACGCGAAGTGACGGCAGCGGGCGAACAGGGCAGACGAAACAACGTGCGCGGGCGGATGGCAACGCACAGCAAGCAAGAGAGACCTATGCGACTGACAAAACTCACGCTGGCAGGGTTCAAGAGCTTCGCGGACGAGACCGCGTTCGAGTTCGCGCACCCCATCACGGGCGTGGTGGGCCCCAACGGCTGCGGCAAGAGCAACGTCGTCGATGCCATCAAGTGGGTGCTGGGCGAGCGCAGCAGCAAGAGCCTACGCGGCACCGAGATGACCGACGTGATCTTCGCTGGCAGCGCAGGCCGCAAGCCCATGGGCATGGCGAGCGTGAAGCTGACGTTCGACAACCCGGTGTACGAGGCACCAGAAACACCCAGCCCTGCGCCAGAAGCCTCGACGGAAGCTGGGGCAGAAGGCACGCCCGCACAGCAGCCCCAGCCCTCGCTGGGCACCGTGGGCAAGCGCGGGCTCGCGTATGACGCGGACGTTGTGGAGATTGAGCGAAGGCTCTATCGCAACGGTGGCAGCGAGTATCTCATCAACGGCAAGCAGGCCCGCCTGAAGGACATCCGCGAGATGTTCATGGACACGGGCGTGGGCGCCGACGCCTACTCGATCATCGAGCAGGGCAAGGTCGATGCGATGCTGCTCGCCAGCCCGCAAGAGCGTCGCACCATCTTTGAAGAAGCGGCGGGCATCGCGAAGTACAAGCAGCGCCGCATCGAAGCGAGCCGGCGGATGGACCGCGCGGATGCGAACCTGAAGATCAGCAAAGAGCAGCTTGAAAGCACCGAGCGGCGACTGAAGCTCGTGAAGGGGCAAGCCGCGAAGGCACGCAAGTATCAGGAGCTGTCGAGCGAGCTGCGTGCGTGGCGCCTCGCGCTCGCGTTCGGGCAGTATGACGAACTCGTCACGCGCATCGAGGGGCTCACGAGCCAGCAGCAGGCAGCGAGCGAAGCCCGCGACGCCGCGCACTCGCACCTCGCGCAGGTGGAGGCGCAGCGCGAGGCGATCGATCAGGATCGCACGGAGAAGACATCGCAGGTGGACGGGGCTGAGCGGGCTCGCATGGCCGCTGAGCACGCGCGGCAGCAGTCGGCCCAGCGTCGCAGCATGCTGCAGCGCAGTGTGGATGACGCAGCCCGTGAGCTTGGTTCGCTCGCCGCCTCGCTCGATCGCAGCCAGCAGGCGAGCGAGGATGGCGAGGTTGCGCTCGTCAGCACGCGCGAACAGATCGCGGCACTGTCGGAACGACTGCAGGATGGCGAGCGGGACCTCGCGGCGAAGAGCGCGGCCCGATCTGCCGCTGCGAGCGAGCTGGAAGAGAAGCGGCGCACCGCCCAGGAGAAGTTCTCGGCTGCAAGCCGCATCGACCGCGAACGGGCGCAGCTGACGGCGACGGTGCAGAGCGAGACGCGGCGCGCGGCAAACGTGCGCGAGAACCTGCAGGCCCTCTCACAGCGGCGCGATCGCTTTTCGAGCGACCAGCGCACGACGAGTGAGCAGCTCTCAACGATGCGCGACGCAGCGGGAACCGCAAACGCGAGCGTGGGCGAGCTGGAAGGCACGCTCGCATCGCTCGAAGGGCAACTCAGCGAGCTGAGCAGCGATCGGCGTGCGCAGGCCCAGCGCATGAGCGAGCTGGACCAAGAGCGGGTGCGCGTCGAGAGCCGGTTGCACGCGCTCCGCGAGCTTGTTGAGAATCGTGCGGGGTTTGCGGAGAGCGTGCGCGAGCTGCTTCGCCGCAAGGATGCTGCGCAGAAGTCTGGCGATGCGACCTTTGCCTCCGTGCGCGGTGCACTGGCGGATGTCATCCGCGTCGCGGGCTCGGGGGATGGGCAAGCGACTGATGCCACGAGCATTGACCCTCGGCTTGCAGGGCTTGTCGAGCTGGCACTGGGGCCAGACCTCGACGCGCTGCTGGTGGAGAGCACCGGGGACGTGCCCACGCAGGAGGCACTATCGAGCCTGCCCGGTCGCGTGGTGTTCTTGCCGCTGCGCGATGAACATGCGGCGGCACGAGCAACGCACACGCAACTGCTTGCGGTGCTTGCAGAGCATGGGCTGCTCGCGAGCGACGCGAACCCTGCGGGCGTCGTGCCAATGCGCGGGTTAGTGCAGCCAAAGCGGGATGCCAGCGGGGCTGAACGGGCGGGAGATGAAGCGCTGAATCACGCGATTGATCACCAGCTTGATCACCAGCTTGATCACCAGCTTGATCACTTGCTCGACCGCCTGCTGGGTGGCACGCTGCTGGTGCAAGACCTCGCGACGGCGCAGCTGCTTATTGCGGGCCCGCTCGCGGGCCTCGCGAGCTCGCACTCGCTGCGGTTCATCACGGCGGCGGGCGAGGTGGTGGACAATGCGGGCAGGATCGTGACGGGACCAACAAGCAAGGGCGAACTCGCGCCGGGCCTTCTGCGCCGGCAGAGCGAAGTGGAAGAGCTCGCTCGCTCGCTCGCAACCACGACGCTGCTAGCAGGCAAGCAGCGCACGCTGCTTCAAGCGGCAGATGCCGAGAGCGCAGCGCTCTCCGCCCGCATCGCCGAGGCCCGCACGAAGCTTGTGCAGCAGCAGCGGGCTGCGCAGAGCGCGTCGAGCAATGTCGAACGGCTGGAGCTCGACCTCGCGCGGGTGGGGCGAGAGCTTGCGAGCCTGTCGCAAGATCAGATGCGCCTGGAGCAGACGCTCGCTGGCATCGAGGGTGAGCTTGCAAAGAACCAGCAGACGATCGAGAGCCTGAGCCGGTTGCACCAGGACCAGATGGAGCAGGCCCGCTCCGCCGAGAGCGGCTTGCAGGAGCTTGCCCGCAAGAGCGACGGGCTGAACGAGCTTGTGGCAACCGCCCGCGTGCTCGTGGGAACCCTGACGCAGGAACAGGCGGGCGCTAAGCGCGAGCTCGCGCGCCTGGAGCAGCAGCGCGAGGAAGCCATGCGCCGAATGCGCGATGATCGCGCACGCATCGACCACTTGCAGGCCAGGCAGGCTGAGCAAGGCGGCGCGATCGCAGCGGCCGAAGCAGAAATCGCAGCCGCAGCAGCGGCAATTGCCGCGAGCAGCGAGCAACTGAGCATCGCGGCGGCTGCGCTCGAAGGCGTAAGCGCCCGCGCGACGGAGCTGGCAGCGAGCGTGCAAGCGGCGCGGCAGAAGGCCGCTTCGCTGGAGCGCGATGTGCACAGCCTTGAGGTGAGCCGGCGTGAGCTGGAGGTGAAGCGCGAAGGGCTGGAAGAGCGCACGATGGCCGACCTGAGCGTGGACATTCGCAGCGAGCTGATGGAGTATCGCGCGACGCTTGGCCCGATGGAACGGCAGGTGAGCGACGCGATGTTGCTCGGCTTGGGCGACGATGTGCCCGAGGCAGCGAATGAGAGCGAGATGCTCGCTGTGATCGAAGTGGAAGCGCAGGTGGCATCCGCTTCGACTGACACTCCAACGTCGGTGCCCGCGTCCGTCCTTGCATCGCTCGATGAGGGCGTGAGCGAGGAAGACGCACCACGTGCCGAGGAAACCGATGCGGCTGCACCCGCTACGCAGACGGTTCTCCAACGCTGGCTCGTGCAGACGCAAGCCGTGCTCGCCACCGCCGTGCCCGTGGCGCACGCACCCGCGCAGCAGCAGATCGACGATCTGCGCAGCGCGATCACCAAGCTGGGCAACGTGAACATGGAAGCCCTTGAGGAAGAGCAAACGCTTGAAGGTCAGAACCAGGAGCTCGTGCGGCAAGTGGCAGACCTGGAGGCTGCACGCGAGCAGCTCAGCACGCTCATCGAGCAGCTCAACGCGGCCTCGCGCGAGCGGTTTGGCGATGTGTTTGGCAAGATCCAGGCTCAGTTTGGTGGCGAGCACGGGATGTATCGCAAGCTGTTTGGTGGCGGACGCGCAGAGGTGCGGCTCATGCCGCTCGTGAAGGAAGTCGAGCAGCCCGATGGCAGCATCGTGAAGGTCGAGACCGACGAAACCGACCTGCTGGAGAGCGGCATCGAGGTCATCGCCAAGCCGCCGGGCAAGGAGCCACGCAGCATCAGCCAGCTCTCGGGCGGCGAGAAGACGCTGACCGCGGTCGCGTTGCTCATGAGCATTTTCCGCAGCAAGCCCAGTTGCTTCTGCGTGCTGGACGAAGTGGACGCAGCCCTCGACGAGGGCAACGTCGGCCGCTTCAACGCGTGCGTGCGAGACTTCACCGACCTCAGCCGGTTCATCATCATCACGCACAACAAGCGCACGATGCAGAATGCCGACCACCTCTACGGCGTGACGCAGCAAGAGAAGGGCGTGAGCACGCGCGTGAGCGTGAAGTTTGAGCAGGTGGGCAAGGACGGTCGCGTCGACGTGAGCCTCAAGCAGCCCTCGGCAATCGCACCGCCCCGCACGCACAGCGAACACGAGGAGCGCGACCTTGCAAAGACAGAGGGCGGCGAGGTGGTGGTGTTGCCTCCGGCGAAGGGACGGCGGGCAGCAAAGGCGAAGGGGAAGCAGGCCGTGGAGGTTGGTGTGACAGCGGGCGAAGCGGAGGGCTCGATCGCGGCTGGCGGCAGCGGGGGCGAGGGAGCAACGAGCGCGACGGGCGTGGCGGCGGCGATGGCGAAGCTACGCGAGTTGCAGTGAGCTCGCTCGGTCGCCTACGTTGAGATCATGATGCAGCGTGTCTTTGCGGCTTTGTCTGTCGGGTTGGCTGTCGGGTTGGCTGTCGCGGGCCTGACGGCGTGCGCGGGCAGCGGTGCTGGCTCGGCGGGCGCGCCGCACTCGGTGGCGAAGCCATTTCTCACGCAGTCGTTTGACATGCTGACAGGCCCGACGTGGAAGGGGACGCTGACGTATCGCAACTACAGCGATGGGCAGTGGGTGACGATTCCGTGCAACGTCCGCATCGCAGCCGAGCACTCGCCCCAGACGCGTGCGCAGTACACATGGAGCACGAGCTACACGGATGAGCCGCACGCAGATGGCGCGACGTTGGTGACTGTGGACGCAGCGGAGCGGACGATCAGCATGGGTGATACGACAGAGCGGATCGTCGCGATGGCGAGCACCCCCGAGAGTTCGGGCTCGCAAACGCAGGTGCTGGTGACGGAGTTTGCGGGCGAGGACGACGCGCGTCCAGCGACGATTCGCAAGGTATACACCATGGGTGCGAAGGTGCTGAGCGTGCAGAAGCTCGTGCGGTGGGATGGGAGCTCGCGCGACTTCATCGAACGGCATGTGTATCGCTGGCATCGCGAGTGAGTTGCCTACGGCAGACCCAGGCGGGTGCGTGCGATGCTCGCGGAGATGCCTTGCACGCGAATGAGCTTGTGGGCGCTTGCGTGCCCTGACACAATCTCGATGTCCCCCACTGCGACGTTGAGAGCGTGTGCGAGCAGTTCGCACACGCGCGCGTTGGCGGCTCCGGCTTCGGGCGGCGCGCTCACGCGGATTTTCAGGCTATCGCCCAGCGGGCCTGCGATGACATCTTGGCGGCTGCCCGGGACGACCTTGAGGCGAATGCGGCATGCGGCCACGGCTGCGAGCCCAGATAATCGGACGTTCGCCATCCGTGCGGTTGATGCCGATGGTGCGGGCTCTTCGTCTTGCACGATGTGCGTGGGGGGCATGGGTGCAGCTTTCGGCGGGCAGGGGCATATCGTGTTGCAACGCCCCGCTGGTGATTGCCGACGGTAGCGAGCAACGGGCGGACATGGATCACGAGGACGTGTTGCAGATGCGCATGCTGACGAAAGCATTCATGGCCGGCGTGTGCGCTGCGGCAGCCGTGCAGGCGGCGCACGCGCAGCTTGCCGAGCCGCAGGTGCTCGTGGTGTTCGACAGCCGGGTGAGCGACAGTGTTGCGGTTGCGGAGTATTACGCCGGGAGCGCGAAGGTGCCGGGGCCGCTCTCAGCCGCAAACACGCCCACGCTGGGCAAACGCCCTGGCGTGTATGTGTTTGACCTCGCGAGTGCCGGCGCGGGCATCGCAACCGCTGGCAACATCAGCTACGCCGACTTTGTCAGCCGACTGCGCGACCCCATCCGGGCGCACCTGCAGTCGCGCAACCTCGCAACGCGCGTGCGCTGCATCGTGACGACCAAGGGCCTCGCGCACCGCATCACCGACACCGACAACGCCCCGGTAGGAGACCTGCCCAGCAACAACCCGGGCAGCTTCATTCCGGAGCTGCTGGCCAACGACGTGACGTGCGCGAGCGTTGAGAGCGAGCTCACGCTGCTCTTCCAGGACCTGAGCAATGGCGAAGCGGGCAACAGCAACGACAGCAGAGCCGACGGCCTGATCGTGAACCCGCTCTGGAATCTCTCGGCGGGCGCTGGCTCATTCAGCAGCAACTTTGCCACCAGCCCCAAGAGCTTCTCGGCTTCGGGAACTGGGCCTTTGTGGAATCTCTCGGGCAGCACGGGCACCGCGCAGCGGCTCAACCCGGGCGATGTCTATCTCACGGCACGCCTTGATGGGCCCACCGTGAGCGACGTGCGCGCCATGCTCGATCGTTCGCAGGGCTTCATCTACAACGGCGGCACGCAAGCCTTCGTGTTCGACAGCGACCCCAACGCGCTCGACGCGATCTCGTCGGTGTTTCCTTCGCTTGGCGGCGGCAGCGACTACGCGCTCTCGGTTGCGGCGCTGAACAACGACGGGCGGTTTCCAGCGTCGTCGCAGCGCGTCAACACGCTCGCGAGCGCAGCCCAGTTCTTCGTGGGCCCGCGCCTCAGCTTCGCCGCTGGGCAGGGCGTGCTCGTGAATGAACCGCTGATCCTGCTCGCGAGCTATGGCGCGAATCACGATGGCGTGCCGAGCCTGCTCGCTGGTGGCAGCGCGGGCACGGTGTATGCCACGAGCTTTAACCTCGCGCCGGGCGCGATCTTCAACACCATCGAGAGCTTCAACTGCCGCGACTTTGGCGGGCTGGGGAACCTCAGCTTCGCAGCGCAGCAGCAGGCAAGCACCTACATCGCCGCGGGCGGCACCTTTGCCGTAGGCAACGTGTGGGAACCCCTTGCCGACACGATTCCCGACAACGCGCTGCTCGTGCGAAACTTCGTGCTGGGCAACCAGAGCTGGGGCGAAGCCGCGTGGAGCAGCATCCCAGCCCTCAGTTGGATGCAGACCGTGATCGGCGACCCGCTCGCTCGCGCCCAACGCCGCAGCGAGGACATCACGGGCAACAACCGCATCACGCTGAACGACTTGCACCTGTGGGAGGCCCTCCCCACCACCGACGCACGCAAGGACGTGAATCGCAACGGTGCGGCGGACAACGCCGATCGCCTCTTCGTCACGCAGACGCTGCGTGCGAGCGAGCGCGTGGGGCTTTTGCTTGGTCGCTGATCTCCCTGCCCAAGGCCAATGCCAACCCACCAAACGCAACCCAACCACTCGCGCTGATTCTGCGTTGCGTGGGACGCACCGCGTGAAATCGCACGCTCCGGAGGCACCGTCACCGCTCGGCGGTCTGTGGCAAGACGATACTTGCCTCTGTCAGGCTGTGCGATCGCGCACGGCGTTGGTAGCATTGGGCGCGGCGTCCGTTTCAGGGGCCGCTGTCGGCGCAGGGTTGAACTGGGGCTGCCACCACGCCGCGAGCATCGCGGTGCGTGCCGAGCCCCTTGCATGAGCAGAAACGACTCCAACTCCGACTGGAACGTCAGCGGTCGCCTGTCGCGAACGCAGGCGGTGGCGAAGTCGTTGCAAGAGCGTCAGCGTGCACTGAATGCCGAGCGGTTGGGGCTCGCGTGGCTGGGGCGGCTCGGGCGGGCGTTGCTCCAGCCGCACGCGGGGCTCAGCCTCGTGGTGGTCGTGTGCTTCGCGCTCGCCGCGATGGTGCTGTCTTGGTGGACGCGCTCGCAGACGATCGTGCCCGTCGGGCGCGTCGTGGATGAGACCAAGCTCGTGCGCGTCGACACGATGGTGCTCGACGACCCGGACCAGACACGTAGACTGCGGAACCAAGCACGAGACGCGACCCCCCGCGTCTTCGTGCTCGATCCAAGCGTGCTCGAGTCGCTCACGAGCGCCATCGCCACGCTGCCTCAGCTCGTCCGCGGTCAGCCCGACCCTGCATCGCTCGATCCGCTGCTCATCGAGCAGTTTGGGCTCACGCCCGAGTTGCTGCGCGAGCTGGATGACATCGCCAAGGCCGAAGCGACCATCGACGAAGGTGCCGACCAGCAAGGCCCGTGGGACCAGGCAGTGGAGCGTCTTCGCACCATGCTGCTGCAAAGGCCGCTGGTGGACAGCGCAACCTATCAGCGCGGCGTGCAGGATGGCACCAGCAAGTTCGTGCGACTCGTGGACCCTCGAGATGCAACCCCACGCCCCAGGCTCGTGCTGCGATCCGAGCTCATCAGCGTGACGGACGCAGAGGCCATGAACCAGCTCGCGCGCGTGCTCGCGCGCGACGCGGGCGTGCCCACCGCGGTGCGCGATGCGGTGGCGCGACGCATCGCCACCTTCGGAAAAGCCATCTACAGCTTCGACCAGGCAACCACGGTGCGCGACGAGAACGCCGCGGCACAAAGCGTCGAGCCCGCCACCATCACCAGCCCGCGCCGGCAGGTGATCGTCGAGCGGGGCGAGGTGCTGACGCCCGCGCAGGCCAGCCTGCTGCGAGCCGAGCACGCCGCATTCCTGGCTAGCCTCGATGCGTGGAAGAAGGCCCTGCTCATGGGGGCCCTCGGCGCGGCGTGCGGACTCATCGTGCTGGGCATGAGCGGATACGGCGTGCTGTTCGCCCCGCGCATCCACCGGCGCTGGACGCGCACGCTGGGCGTTGCGCTGCTCATGCTGCTCACGCTCGCGGGAGCATGCATCGGCAGCGTGCTGCGACCGGAGTTTGCGGGCGTTGTCAGCGTGCTGCCCAGCGCGCTGGTGGCGATGCTGTTCTGCATTGGGTATGACAGGCGAAGCGCCCTGGCCTTTGGGCTGCTGCACGGGCTTTTGGTCTGCGTCTGCCTTGGTGCGGGCGTCACGACGTTTGCGATCATCGCGACGGGCGTTGCGTGCGTGGTTGCGAGCCTGAAGGAAGTGCGCGATCGCAAGAGCCTCGTCCGCGTCAGCCTCGCGAGCGGCGTGGGCCTCGCGCTCGCGACCATCGTGTTCGGCGTGCTGCAGCGCCCGCTCACGCGCGAGGCCTTCATCGAGCTCCTCACCGATGCGGGGCTCGCGCTGCTGGGCATGCTGCTGCTGGGCGGACTGACGCTGTTTGTGCTGCCGCTCATCGAGCGGGTGTTCGGCGTGGTCACTGGCCTGACGCTGGGCGAGCTGCGCGACCCCAAGCAGCCCCTGCTGCGCGAGCTGCAGATGCGGGCCCCGGGCACGTACACGCACTCGCTGAATGTCGCGAGCATCGCCGAACAGGCTGCGGAGGCAGTGGGCTGTGATGGCTTGCTCACGTATGTGGGGTGCCTCTATCACGACGTGGGGAAGATGAACAAGCCCGAGTACTTCGTCGAGAACCAGCAGGCGGGCATCAACAAGCACGACAAGCTCAGCCCCGCGATGAGCCTGCTCGTGGTCGTGGGCCACGTGAAGGACGGAGCGGAGCTCGCACGCGAGTTCAAGCTGCCCGCGCGACTGCTGCACTTTATTGAGGCCCACCACGGCACGACACTCGTCGAGTATTTCTATCACCGCGCCCGCAAGCAGGCCTTCGCGGCCGACGGCGACGAAGCGCAGATGCCCGACGAGTTTGAGTATCGCTACCCGGGCCCCAAGCCCCGCACGAAGGAGGTCGCGATCCTCATGGTGTGCGACGCTGCGGAGAGCGCCGCCCGCGCCCTGGGTGAGCCCACGCCCGCTAAGATCGAGAGTCTCGTGCGCGACATCGCCGACAAGCGCCTGCGCGATGGCCAGTTTGACGAGTGCGACCTCACGCTCAAGGAGCTGTCGATCATCTGCGACAGCATCGCCCGCAGCGTCACGAGCATGTATCACAGCCGCGTGGCATATCCCGGTGGGCGAGAAACCGCGGGGAGATAAGGGCAGCGTCAATCGCTCGCCAACGAGCCGTCCTTACGCCGTCACCGCCGGCGCATACGCCGGATACGTCTTGCGGAAGCCCTTCCACGCGATGCCAAGGTCTTCGGTCGCTTTCGTCATGTCCGCAACGCTGTCCTCGGCTGCCATGCGGGCCATGCCAGCATCAAACGGCAAAAAGTTTCCCAGCCCCACAAAGCCCGCGACGGTCGCGATCCACGCGTTGGGCTCACTGGGTGCGCCAAAGGGGTGCAGCGGCAGGGCGCCGGGCGTGTTGTCTCGCATGAAGCGCAGCATCTGGGGCCACGTGAGCGTCTCGCTCCCCACGAGGCTATAGGTCTCGCCGATCGAACGCGGGTTCGTCAGGCATCCCACAAACGCCGCGGCAACATCCTCGACGGCGATGGGAGCGATCCGCGGGTCGCGCTCGTTCGTGCCGCCCAGGGGCACGCGGGTGTCGTCGTCGCCGCCCGTGAAGTAGGGCAAGAACACGAACGGAGCCTTCTCGCCCTTCATCCACTGGAACGCCATCTTCACAAACTCGCTGTCCTTGCCGTGGATGAGCCCAGGACGCATGATGGTCCAATCCAGGCTGCTGCGGCGGACCGCAGTCTCGGCCTCCCACTTCGTGCGCTGGTACTCGCACACAAAGTCGCTGCGCACGCCCAGCGCGCTCATCTGCACGAAGCGGCGCACGTTGCCATGCTCACAGGCCTGCACCAGCACGCGTGCCGCGTCGGTGTGCAAGCGCTGGAACGTTTGGCCCAGGCGACGCAACTCGCGGATGATGCCCACGAGATTGATCGCGGCCTGGCACCCAGCCACGAGCTCGTTCGCGACGTCTTGATGCGCGACTTCCCCCACCACCAGGCTCAGCTTCGTGCTGCTGGGCAGCACCGCACGGGCCTTCGCCGTGTCTCGCACCAGGGCACGCACGCTGTAGCCGCGGCTGAGCAGCTCCGCGACGACGCTGCGACCCACAAAGCCCGTCGCGCCGGTGACGGCGACAACGGCGATGGGCGAAGATGAACGACTGCTACCTGGCTGAGTGCTGCTGGTCATTGCGGGGCTAGCGTAGGAAGCATTTTCCAGCGTGCCACCCACACTCGCCAACCCCGCTATGCCTGAAGGGCCCCCGCCCGCCCTTCGTGTGCCGCCTCTCGGGCTTCGCACGCCCCTTGGCGGCGAAGCCGCAAGCGGCGCAAGCCTCGACGTGCCCGCCTGCACGTTCTTCGCCCGTCGCATCACCGCGATTTTGGGTGCCAACGGCAGCGGCAAGACGACGCTGCTGCGAACCCTCGCGGGCCTGGTTCGTCCCACCCAAGGCACGGTCGAGCTTGCGTCCCTCAGCGGTTTGCAGGCCTCCTCCGTGCATGCGCTGCCCGCTCAAGACCGGGCCAAGGCCATCGCGTTTATCAGCCAGCGCAGCGAGGCGAGCGAGGCCTTCTCGTCGCAAGAGATCGTTGCCCTTGGGCTACATGCCCAGGGCGTTGGCACGCAGCATGCCATGGAGCGTGCCCGAGCAGGGCTCGCGCAGGTCGATGCCCTGCACCTCGCGACGCAGCCCTTTGCAACCCTGAGCGGTGGCGAGCGCCAACGCGTCTCGCTGGCCCGCGCGCTTGTGCAGCTTGGGCTGGAGCGCGATGCGAACGGATCGCCTGCCCCGCGCGTACTGCTCGCAGACGAGCCCACGAGCGCGATGGACGTGCGACACGCGCTGCGCTCGCTCGACATACTGCGATGTGCCGCATCCTCCGGTGCCGCCGTGGTCCTGGCGATGCACGACGTAGCCCTGGCCCTGCGCACCTGCGACGACTGCCTGCTCCTCACTCGGCCCGACCAAGGCAATGCCCGCGTGCTATTTGCGGGCCCCGTGGCAGACCTGCCCGACGCAGCTCTTGATGAGGCGTTCGGCGTCCGCTTCTCCCCCACCACCATCGCGAGCGGCGCGCAGGCTGGAAGCACACTGCGGGCAGGGTTCGCGCACCAGCAAGTGCGCAGCGACCAGACGCCCGGGGAGCCCGGGCCAACCTAGAATCTCCGCTTATGTTCGACAAACTCACCGACACCTTTGGCGGCTTGTTTCGCAAGCTCAGCGGCACAGACAAAATCAGCGAGAGCAACGTCTCCGACGCGATGGCCGACGTGCGCACCGCGCTGCTCGATGCCGACGTGCACCTCGATGTCGTGAACGAGTTCTGCGATGTCGTGCTCGCCGATGCCAAGGGGCAGAAGGTGCACGAAAAGCTCGAGCCGGGCCAGCAGATGATCGGCATTGTGCACAAGCGGCTCGTCGAGCTGCTGGGCGGCACCGTGGAGGCAACCCCCGAGGACGAACGCACGGGCCTGCCCATCCCGCTGCCCAAGCCCCAGCAAGAGAGCGTCGCGATCGCCCGCAGCGCGAGCGGTCCCACCATCATCATGATGGCGGGTTTGCAAGGCAGCGGCAAGACCACCACCTGCGGCAAGCTCGCAGGATTCCTCAAGAAGCAAGGGCGCAGCGTGCTCCTCGCAGCGTGCGACCTGCAGCGTCCCGCCGCCGTCGAGCAGCTTCAGACGATCGCGACGCAAGTGGGCGAGATGTCGGGCGGTGCCCGTGTGGGGTTCTATGGCGAGGCGGACAAGACCGCGGAGTATGGCAAGGCCGTGGGCGTCGCGGTCGACGTCGCGAAGCGCGCCGTGCAGCACGCCCGGGCGCAAGGCTTCGACACCGTGATCCTCGACACCGCCGGTCGCCTGCACATCAACGACCAGCTCATGGGTGAGCTCGAGAGCGTGAAGACCGCGACCAGCCCGCACGAGGTCTTCCTCGTCGTCGACGCGATGAGCGGGCAGGACGCGGTGAACAGCGCCAAGGCCTTCCACAACCGCCTCGCCGTCAGCGGCGTGATCCTCGCGAAGTATGACAGCGACACGCGGGGCGGAGCAGCGATCAGCGTGCGCAAGGTGACGGGTGCTCCAATCAAGTTCGTAGGCGTGGGCGAGAAGCTGGGCGCACTCGAAGAGTTCTTGCCCGACCGCGTCGCAGGGCGCATCCTGGGCATGGGCGACGTGGTGAGCCTTGTCGAGAAAGCCCAGCGCGAGGTGAGCGAGGACGACGCCAAGAGCCTGCAAGAGAAGATGATGCGGGGCGAGATGACGATGGAAGACTTCATCAAGCAGATGAAGCTCATCCGTCGCATGGGCCCGCTCAAGCAACTGCTGGGCTTGCTGCCAGGCGTCGGGAGCATGCTCAAGCAGGTCGATATCGACGACAAGCACCTCGACCGCATCGAGGCGATCGTGGGCAGCATGACCAAAGCCGAGCGCCAGAATGGCGTCGAGATGAGCTTCTCGCGCAGGCGGCGCATCGCCGCGGGCTCGGGCGTCAAGCTCGAGGAAGTTAGCCAGCTCATCAAGCAGTTTGAGATGGTGGGCAAGGTAAGCAAGCAGCTCGCGGGCATGAGCACCCGCGACCGCGCCGCCGCGATGCGCGAGATGGGCCCCGCCGCCACAGGCGACCTCCCCCGCGGCATGCAGGGCATCGGCAACAGCATGTTTGCCAAAGGCAGCACCGTGAGCGCAAGCGTGAAGGACCGGTTTAAGAAGAGGAAGAGGTAGTCGGGCGACGGGAACGGGGAGCGGGGAACGGGAAGAAGAGGGACAGGTGACAGGTGACAGGAGGGTAAAGGCCAGTGAACAGACCGTTCCGACCCGACACCTCGACACCTCGACACCTCGACACCTCGACACCTCGACACCTCGACACCTCTTGCCAAAAAAGAAAACGCCCAGGCTCATCACCCAGGCGTTCTGACTTCACAGATCCCGTTCCCCGTTCCCCGTTCCCCTCCTCCTCAATCCTTCTTGTACTTCACGCTGCACCCATACGCGGGCGTCTTGTTCGTCGACACCGTCTCGCCCTTGAGCATCTCGTCCAGGGCCTTGCTCACGTAGTTCACCTTGCCCAGCGTGTCCGCCGAGCGGTTGTCGTCGATCGCGCCGTGATACGCGATCGTGCCATCCTTCGCGATGATGAACATCTCGGGCGTGCGCTTCGCGCCGTAGGTCTTGCCCACCGTGCCGCTCTCGTCGATGAGCACTGGGTATCCGATGCTGTAGTCCGTCACTGCTCGCTGGTTGCGCTCCAGCCCGTGGCCCTGCTCACCCTTCGCGCCGCTGTTGATGGCGACGAACTTCACGCCCTTGTCCTTGTACTTCTCAAACAGGTCCTTGAAGGTCGTGTTGTTCTTGTGGTGCTTCACGACGAACGGGCAATCAGGGTTGAACCACTCGAGCACAACGATGGTGTTGCCATCCACGAGCGTGCTCAGTTGCACGTCGTTGCCCGCGGTGTCCTTGAGCGTGAAGTTGGCGTACGTGTCGCCCGTCGTCAGGCCCGAGGACTCTGCCTTCTTCTCTTCCTTTTTCTCGTCCTTCTTCTCATCCTTGGGCTTTTCAGCCGCAGGCTTGGTTTCAGCAGGCTTCGCCTGCGTGGGCTTGTCATCCGCGAAAGCGCGCCCCGTGAGCGTGCCCGCCAAGGCCGCCGCCACGATCACGCCACCAGCAACCAACGCCAACATCTTGCCACCTGAGCGACACAGAAGCGTGCACATAGAGAACTCCTCATGCAATCCTGATCCGACGCGAGCAGAGCCTCCACGCGAGGCACGCTTCGCACCCGTCACCATACACCAGCCCAACCCCGCAAAGCGCATTCCACGGGTTCTTTCACCGTGCCGGCGCAACCTCGCTCGCAGCCGCTGGCAGCGAAAGCCAGTAGCTCTTGCGAACCCCATCCTCCCCCACAACCTGCACAACGCCCTCGACCTTGCCTTGCTGCACAGGGTCAACGCTTTCTGCAATGCCAAGCTGCGCCCGCATGCCGTTCGCGAGGTCGGCATCGATCTGCAAGCTCAGTTTCAGGCCCGGCTCGCTCGCGCCCGCGTCGCTCCCGACCGCCTCTCTTTTCACTTCGCCCGTGCCCAGCAAATCCGCAAACGGCAGGCTCGCATCGCTGGGCAAAAATGCCAAGCTCCGCGCGCTGCGCACCTCGATGCTCACCTCGCTCCCCACGCGTCGAGCGACGATACCCGCCGCTTCCTGCACCTGCGGCCCCAGCACCACAGGCCGCAGCGATATCGAGCGGCTCGCCAACTGGGCAGCCACCTCGCTCGCTCGCCCCCGCGCGTGCCCAGCATCACCACCCTGCTCGCCCTCACGCTCCTTCGCACTCTCCTCCGCCGCCAGCACATGCACGCGCACCTCCGCGCTGCCATCCTCGGGTATGCACGCATCATCGCACACCAGCCACCCCGCGTCGATGGTCAAGGCATACTCACCCGCCGCCAGCCCCGCCGGCACAGCCACCGAATGCACCAGCACCAGCTCATCGAAGTACGCCGCATCGACAGTGTCCGCCGAGCTCACATACCGCGTCGGCGCGGGCCACAACTCGGGCTCCAGCGCACCCGCCAGCTTGCCTTTGCTCGCCTCGGGCACGAGCGCCGCCCACGCCTTGGGCAGCGAGACCGTCCACGTGGGCGGCAAGCCCGTGTCGTTGAATCCGCGCCAATAAATGTGCCACTTCGCTGGCATCCGAAACCGCAGCACCAGCTCGAGCGTGCCACCCGGACGCACCGCCGTTTGCGTTGCCAACGCCTCAAACTGGACCTTGGTCTTCGAAGCTGCGAAAAGCGCGGCCGCCTGCTTCGCACGCGTCGTCATGGGCTGCCCATCGTCACGCTGGTCGTTCCCACTAGGCTGTCCAGTTGGCTGTCCAGCCGGCTGCCCACTGGATTGCCCCCACGCAAGGCTTGGTGCCCCTGCACCGCTCAACCCCGCCGCCATCCACGCTGCCACCACGCCCACATGCCAAGCGTGACGGGCACGCTCAGCACTCAGCCTTTGCCGACGATCGGGATGGTCTGGAGACGTCATGCAGCGACTGACAACAGTGGACCTTTGAGCAAACTCGTACGCTCCGCAGGCTCTATTGTTCGTCGCCCATGCCCAACCCGTGTCACGCGATCTGCCGAAACCCCCGCTCATTTCGCATCCTTGCGTGCATTTTTTCGCTGCATTCGCGCTCGGCCCATGCCGTGCTCGCTGGCCTTGCCTTTCTGCTCTCACTGGGCGGCTGCCAGCCCGCAGTCAGCGATAGCGACCTCGTGCCCATCAGCGTGCTGGAGGCCAAGAACCTCTGGAATCAAGCCCAGACCAACCCCAAAGCCACGCTGTTTCTCGACCCGCGTGCCTCCGAGGCGTACGCGTCTGAGCACATCCCAGGTGCTCGCAACATCGAGATCGCCGACGCCGCCCAGCGTGCCCGCGTCGCAGAGGCGGCGTACAGCCGCCCCTTCTGGGAGCGTGCCCGCCTTGCCCGCATCGATGCGACGCTGGCAGACTACGACGCACTCGTCGTCTACGCCGACAACGCGGGGAGCGCGAGCGCCCGCGTCCTCAGCAAACTCCTCATTCGCCAGCGATTCCGCAACGTCTACCTCTTTGAAGGGGGCCTGCTGGAGTGGAAACAGCGAGGCGGCGAAACCCAAGGAACCGGTCTGACCGACGCGTCCAGCAACGCCCCGTGACCGAAGCAGCACCGCACGGCCTCCGCCACCCCTCGCCCACGCATCATCTGCATTCCTACCCTCCACCGCCTATGCCCACACTCGATCACCCCGCCTTCGCCCTCGTCAAGCAAGCCTTCCCTGCGAAGAAGTTTCGCGGCACCGAGTTTCGCGGGCAGAGCACCCTCCTCGTCGACGTTGCCGACCTGCACGCCGTTCTCGCCTTCCTGAAGACCCCCGCAGGTGGCGACTACTGCTTCCTCAGTGACATTGCAGGCATCGACTACCTGAACTACCCGGCCAAGATGCCCGGGCGGTTTGGCGTTGTCTACAACCTCCTGAGCTTCGCGAAGGATGATCGCTTCTTCGTCAAGGTGTTTCTCGATCCCTCGCTGCCCACCGATGGCACCGCCGAGGACCCCGCCCTGCTACTGCCCAGCGTGACGAACCTGTGGGCGGGCGCCGAGTGGATGGAGCGCGAGATCTACGACATGCTGGGCATTCGCTTCAGCAATCACCCCGACATGCGCCGCATTCTGCTGTGGGAGAGCTACCCCGGGCACCCGCTGCGCAAGGACTACCCCGTGCGCGGGCGGGGCGAGCGCGAGGCCTACCGCATCGTCGATCGCCACTCGTCGTAAGCGATGCTGGTCTGCGGGCGTATGAGCGAGCGGGCAACCCACTCACGCAAACACAGCATACAGCCCAATGCTCACCCCAAAGATGAGCAACCGCGTGACGATGCCCATCACGATCGCCTCGTGCAGCTCAAGCTCGAGCACTTTCATGTAGAGCAGCCAGAGCAGGCCGAGGCCCAAAATGCCGAAGGCTCGAATGCCAACCGCTGTACCAAGTGCTGTGGGCACCTGCACAGCCGCATAAATGCCCGCCAGCCGCAACGCGGTTGCGTGCCACGGAGCGTCATACTCGATGTAGAACAAGCTGCACACCCAGAACGCCGCCATCGCAATCGGCACAATAACCAACCACCCCAGGAACGCGATGAGGATCGCTTCTGGTGCCGCGCTCCCGAGGGTGGCAAGCAACCCGATCGTGAGCACCCACCCGACAATCATTAAAATGATGGGCGGTCGATACAGCTCCCGGCGAGCCTGCTTCTCTGAGTCGAGCATCGACTGGTTTTTGGGCATGCGCAGCTTCTTGCCGCACTCCGGGCAAACATCGCTCGGCGCGCCCCGCATGTCATAGCCGCAGCCCTGGCAGGTCGTCTGCGCCGGCACGTTCAGTTGGCCCTTCATGCGGGCGGCAAGGTCCTTGGGCACTTTGTTCAGTCGCAGCGAGCTCAGGTCGTGCCCGCAGCTCTTGCAGATGCGCCCGGCATACTGCATCTCCGCCTCGCACGCCGGGCAGCGACGCACCGACGTGTCGGCCAAGCCCCCCTCAAGCCCGAGTGGCTTGTCAAAGGTCCTCGCATCCTGCTGCACAAACTGGCGGTCGCCCGATCGCTTCGCAACGGCCGGAGCACTCGGCGCAGCTTCTGCCGCAGGCTGCGCCTCCAGCTTCGCTTGCAGCTTCTGCACGCACGTCTCGCAGACGTACCTCCCCTGCGCATCCTTCGTGCGCGGGCGCTTGCTGCAATCCTCTTTGCACACCACGCACACCTTGGCAGCCACTTGCGACATGACCCCTCCGATTCGGGCAGCCGCGTGCCACCCCTGAACAACACCATAACGCATGTGCCGTGGGACTGCAACCCGAACTTCGCACATATCTGTGCAGTTTTTGCCCTGCACGCCTTCGACGCGTCTTCACACAGATTCACGCCGCGCAAAGCCACGCAGCAGCACCAACGCCGTCAGCTGCGCCCGCTGCACCAGGCTGGGCAGCTCGATCCACTCCACGTTCGTGTGCAGCCCGCCGCCCCGCACGCCCAGGGTGTCGATCACGGGCAGCCCCGCAGCTTGCAGGTTGTTGCCGTCGCACACGCCTCCCGTCGTGCCAAGCGGCAGTTGCTGCCCAAGGTCGCCCGCGCACTGCTGGGCCAGCGTCGCCAGCTGCCGCACCGCAGGTGTGGCAGGCTTGCGCGGGCGATTGACCAGCGAACGCACCCGCACGCTGGGCAGGCCCTGTCCATCTGTCGCGAGCTCGCGCAGTCGCGCCTCGATGATGTGCTGAGCATCGTCGCTCATGAAGCGCATGTTGCCCCAGGCCCGCGCATGATCGGGCACGATGTTGCTCGCGCTGCCGCCTTGCAAGGGCCCCACGCTCACGATCCGGCCGCTGTCCACATCCGCGATGTCCGCAGCGCCGAGCACTGCCCTCGCGAGCGCATTGACCGCCGACACGCCCTTGGCAAAGTCTCTCCCCACATGCGCCGCCTTGCCCGTCGCCTCGATGACAAACTGCCCGCTCCCCGGGCGCTCAATCACCAGCGAGCCATCGGGCAGCGCAGGCTCAAAGATCAGCCCCGCGCGATACCCCTCGCGCGCCTCCGCTTGCAACGCCGCGTTGCCCGCGAATGTCCCCGTCTCCTCATCGCTCACGAGCGCGAACCCCCAGCTGAGCACAACCCCCGCCTCCGCCAGCGCCTCCAAGGCCGCGATCGCAACGAGCAACCCCCCCTTCATATCCGCACACCCCGGGCCCGTCGCGCGAGTGCCATCGACGCGCAGGCGATCAAAGGGCTCGCCGCTCGGAGTTCGCACGCTCGGCGCGTGCACCGTGTCGATGTGTCCGCACAGCAGCACCGTGGGCTCGGCGTGCCAGTGCCTCGCAATCGCGAGGGGCGGGGGCTGCTGAGGCGTTGGGTGCGGGCTGCTTGGGGTGCCCTCGCGAAGCCAATCCGGGCGCGTGTCGCCAGGCACGAGCGAGATCGTGGCCCCAAGGTCCTCCAACCTCGCGAGCACGCTGGCACGCTGGGCATCGAGTGCGCGGAGCGTGTCCTCGTGCGCTGCGTGCGGGCCCGTGGACATGCCCACCCACTCGCTCAGCGTGACGAGCAGATTGTCTTCGCGCGAAGCGATCGCGTCGCACACGTGGCGCTCGAGGGTCGTCAGCATCGCCCATGATAGTGATCGCCCCCAGGCTGCCTGACCGCCCTGCCTGCCTCACCACTCCTCGCCCGCGAACTACCCTCTGGGCTTGCACGACGCACCAAGCCAACGACCCGCGCCGGACCAAGACCAAGACCAGGCCCAGGCCCAAGCCCAGCCCCAAGACCAAGACCTCGCCCGCTATCAGCGGCAGACGCTGCTGCCGGGCGTGGGCGAGCGCGGGCAGCGAGCTCTGCTCGCGTCGCACGTCGCCATCGTGGGCGTCGGCGCGCTGGGGTGCCACGCGGCCGACATGCTCTGCCGCGCTGGCGTCGGTCGCATCACCCTCATCGATCGCGACGTCGTCGAACTGACGAACCTGCAGCGCCAGACGCTGTTTACGACGCTCGACGCACGCAGCGGCTTGCCCAAAGTCGAGGCCGCCGCCGTGCGCCTGCGCGAAGTCAACCCCGACGTCGCGCTGCGTCCGCTCGCGATCGACCTCACCCGCAGCAACGCTCTGCACGCCCTCGCGCTGGGCCCCAGCAGCGACGTCCCCGCGTGCAGCGTCATCATTGACGGCACCGACAACTTCGAGACGCGATACTTGCTGAACGACATCGCCGTCAAGCACGGCATACCGCTCAGCTACGGCGGCGTCGTGGGCACGCGCGGCATGAGCTTTCTCGCGCACGCGCACGCCGACGCGCCGTGCCTGCGCTGCCTGTTTCCTGCGATGCCCGCCCCGGGCAGCACGCCCACGTGCGACACTGCGGGCGTGCTGGGATCTGCGGTGGCCATCGTCGCGGCAACGCAAGCAACAGAGGTGCTCAAGCTGCTGCTGGGCGAGGATGATCGCCTCGCGGGCACGCTGCTGGAGTTTGACTTGTGGAGCAACGCACGGCGGCGCATCACGCCCGTGCGCAGCGACGATTGCCCCTGCTGCGTGCACCGCGAGTTCGCGTGGCTCGATGGCCCAGGCCTTGCGAGCGAGCCCGCCGCGTTGTGTGGGCAGGATGCGATGCAGATCTCGCCCGGCGCGACTGCAAGCGAATCGTCCCAAAGCGGCGAGACGCCCGGCATCTCGCAAACTCGCACAGAACTCGACCTCGCCTCGCTCGCCGCCCGCCTCGCCCCCCTGGGCGACGTGCGGCAAAGCAAGCTCATGCTCCGCTTCACGCCCCATACGCTGCTGCACGACACCCCCATCCGCCTCACGATCTTTGCCGATGGCCGCGCGATCGTGCACGGCACAACGCGTGCCGACGTCGCGCGATCGCTCTACGCGCGGTACGTCGGGTCGTAACAAGTCACATCGACCTCACCCCACCTTGCGTGCATCGCCCCGCTTGGCTTTCTGATGCACCGTGGGCGTGAGATGAAACGTCGCGACACATCGCCCCACGCGCCGCTCTTTCGCAGCGAGCTTGGCAAGCAGGCGGTCTTGCTTCTTCACCTTCGCCAGCACCGCGGGCACGAGGGGCTGCTGAATCACCTCAAGCTCCAGGGTGAGGTTGAACTCTTTCCGGGTTGCCATGAGCGTGCGCAAGTCTTCGCTGGGCGTCACGCGATACACCGCAGGCCCGAAGCACGGACGCAGAAACTTGTACTCCAGCTGCTTGCACACCAGCGTGTAGTCGCCCCCGGTAATGCCGAAGATGTACATGCCCCCAGCGATCTCGCTGTTGGCGAGCAAAGCCGCGCCCGCCATCGCGTTGTACCAGTTGCGATTGAACCGCCGGAAGGGGAGCACCGCAGCGAACGAGTTGCCGTCCAGCCGCTTCATGTGGATGCCGCTCTTAAACGCGTAGGGCAGCCAGATGAGTGAGCAGACGCGATGCCAAAAGTTGTTGCGCGTGCTCAGCCGCGCGACAAACGCCTCGACTCGCTCACGCAGCGTGAGCGTGACGGCAGGCACCACCACGGGCTCGGAGCGACTGAGAATGCCCTCCTCGGCTTGTTCGTCGGTCATCGCGTCCACCTGCGCGTCGCTCAACTCGCCCGTGGGCGCACCTGTGCCCCCCGCTGGCGGCTGATCGGGCAGCGAGTCCGAAGGCGATGCTTGTGGTTGGGGCCGGGCAATCTGCGACACTTCGAAAGCGTAAGCAAGCACAGGCTGGGGTGCGGGCCTGGCAGGTCGTGATTGGGCGGGAAGAGAAGGGAGCGGGGAGCGGGGAGCGGGGAAACCCGACGCTGCTTGTCGACCGCATCGCTTGCGACTCACTCTGGTTGCTCGGGTCGCTCTGGGGGGGCCAGCTCTCAAAAACACACTCAGCCACGCGTTTCCGCCCGTGGCTGAGCAAAGGAGGAGAGAGAGACAAGACACCAGCAGAAGTGGCAGGCTCGTGCAGCCGCCCCTTCCTGAAACCCGACTGAGAGGTGTTTCACTCTCGGTCGAGCCGTTTGGAGAGAGAGAGAAAAGACGCTTGAAGGACCCTTGATAGTGAGAGAGGGCCCTTCGCGAAACCCGACAGGGAGATGTTTCACTCGCCGTCGAGCCGTTTGGAGAGAGAGAGAAAAGACGCCCGAAGGACCCTTGATTGTGAGAGAGAGGGCCCTTCTGGAAACCCGACAGAGAGATGTTTCACTCGCCGTCGAGCCGTTTGGAGAGAGAGAGAAAAGACAACGACAACATGCACGCGCCTGACGAAGATGCCAGCAAAATGGTCAGAATTTCTTGCCTTGAATGAAGATTTTTGAATAGTCCAATAAAACATATCTTGATTCGGCGATAGGAGCGGTTGCTAGGACCGTCCGTCTCTGTGTTCACCCCGCTCGCGCAGCGTGTCAAAAATGCTGGCATGAACACGCAACTCACCGCGTCGCTCTGCCTCGTTCTCGGTGCCTCGCTTGCGCAGGCACAGGTCGCCGTCGAGTTTGTGGAGGGGTCTGGTTTCGTGACAGGCTTCGGCTCGCCGCTACCTGCGGAGTACGAAACTGTGCCGATCGGGAGGCGCGGTGCCGAAGGCGGCGGTTCGACAGGCTCGGGGTTTGTCGGAAGCAGCAGGCTGGAACTGGCCATCGTCGACGTCGTCGGGACAAGTCGCACGAATCTAATCGCAAGCGGAAACAGCTCGCACTTTTCGACGAGTGGCGGCAGCACGACAAGCACGGGCGACGGCACGATCCGCCTCGCGTCGCCAGTTCGTGTACAGCTTACCGACCTCTCGCGTCGCGTCGTGCGATACAGCGATTCATCCAGTGTGACCGAGCCAATCGGTGGGGAAGTCACGCTCGCCCCCGCTGAGTCGGCGGGTCGACTGATCGGCAGCCTCGCAAATGGCATTCTCTTCCCGGGCGATTATGTCCTTTCCGCGCAGGTGACGGCGAATGGGACAAACGTCGGCTTCCCAAACACTCGTTCGAGCACGCTCTCGTGGACGCTCGCGATGAGCCCCCTCACGCCCCGCCTGCTCGCAAGCACCGATGCCACGAGCGACGGCAGCGACGACATCTTCTTCCATCACACGCTCACGGGCGTCTGCGTCGCGTGGACACGCACTGTGACCAATCAAACGACCTTCTCCATCCTCGGTGGCGCGGCGCCCAACTGGGAGATTCGCGGCACGGGCGACCTCTCGCTCGATGGCGTTGCGGACATCGTGTGGCAGAACGTCGACTCGGGCGAGGTGGGCTTGTGGATCACGCGTGCCGGGCAGTTTGCTGAGTGGCGGAGCCTCGGTGTGCCGCCCGCAGGCTTCCGCGTCGAGGCTGTGGGCGACTTCGATGGTGACTTTCAGAACGACCTCATCTTCCGCAACACCCAGACGGGCGTGCTCGTCGTCTGGCTCATGAACGCAACATCGCTGCGCACATGGCAAGTCATCGCCGCGATCCCGACCGATTGGCAGATCGTGACGGCGGGCGACTGGACGGGCGATGGCGAGAGCGACCTGCTCTGCTACCGCGCCTCCACGGGCGACGTGGGCGTGCTGGGGATGAACGACACACAGATCATCTCGTGGAGCGGCATCGGGTTCGCCGACCCCGCGATCTTCCGCCCCTTTGGCCGGATGGACACCGACGGGAACGGCACCCAGGAACTGCTCTGGCAAGACCAGAACACCGGGCGGTTTGCAATCTGGACGATCCAGCGCCTCGGCACCACCGCAGCGTTTGACTCATGGTCGCCCTTCTTCAACCCGCTCGTCGACTCGACGTGGCGGGCCCGCAACTAAGCGAAAAAGCCAGCGCGGCACGACGCAGCCCTTTAGCCCCCAGCCGCGCGGCGTTCTTTCTCCGCGGCTGCGTCGAGCGCAGCCTGGGCCTGCACGCGAACGCTCGAAAGTGCTTCTCGCGCGGGCGTGCGCACCTGCCAGATGTCCGTCTCCCACGCGCGGCGGAAGAGCGCTTCGTACTCGTTCCAGGCTCGCGTCGCGGGCGTGCCGAAGCCACGCGGGCTGCGGGCGATTGCTTCGTGCACGCCGATGAAGGGGCTGGGATGGCGGGCGTAATAGTCGGGCGTGCTGCTGGCGAGGGGCGTGGGCTTCGCATGGTCGATGCAAAGCTGCTCTTGCACGCGCTGCTGCTGCACGAAGGCGATGAACGCGAACGCCTCCTTCGGGTGCTTGCACCCGCGCGGAATCGTCAGCACGTCCGCCTCCACGAGGCCCACCGGGTTCACGCTCGCATCGCCCGCCTCCGTCGGAAACGGCGCAACCGCGAAGCGAAACTCGGGCTTGTATTGCTTGATGACGTTGACGAGGAACGGGCCATGCAAACACATCGCCACGCGCCCCGCAAGCAGCGGCTGCTCGGCGCTGGCATAGCTGCCCAGCCCGCTCTGAAAGTTCATCATGCGCTGCACGCCCAGCGCTGTCGCGGTGCGCTGCGCCCACGCATACGCGCGCACGTTCGCGTCGCTGTCGGTCGTCGCTTGGTTGGTTGCCTCGTCGTAGAGACTGCCCCCAAAGTACGCGCCCCAGGTGTAAGGCCACCACCCAGGCTCGCTCTGCACGAAGCCCAGCCGCTCGAAGCGATCGCCCGCGCGCCGCGTTGCCTGCTGCGACCACGCATCCAGCTGCGCGATCGAGGTTGGCGGCACCGAGGCATCCAGCCCCGCATCCGCGAGCGCGTCCACGCCCATGTACAGCGCCATCGTCGAGCAAGTGTTCGGCAGACCAAACAGCGAGCCATGGGGCGTGCGCACATTGCACAGCCGCCAGATGGCATCGGCGTACGTCGCTTGCGAGAGCCCGGCGCGGGCCGCGAGCTCGTCGAGCGGCTCGATCGCCTTCGCCCTCGCAAACAGCGGCAGCAGCTTGCTATACAGCCCGATGACATCGGGCGGGTTCTTGCCCGCGATCGCGAGCATGGCGCGTTGCTCGATGAGCGTCATGCTGATGAGGCGGACAAAGATGCTTGATTGCGACGCGTTGAAGGCATCGACCACGCGCTGCATCGCCAGCGCCTCGTGCCCGGTCCACTTTTCCCAGTACGTGATCGTCGTGCGCCCCGCCGCTCGCGGATCTCGCACGCCCTTGGGGCCAAACGCGGCATACCCCACCGCTCCTGCGGCAAGCACGCCCAGCGCGGCGCGACGAGAGATGGACGAAGAGGGTGCCACGGGCGTGAGCTTTCTGGGCGTGAGTCTTCGGGATTCGTGCCGTCTTCGAGCGTGGTATCGGGGGAAGTGCTACTTCGTTGCGGGGCTTTCGAGCGTCAGTCGGTGGCGGCGGAGCATCGCCTGCAGGTCCTTGGGCAGCGGGGCTCGCACGTCCACGGTCTCGCCCGTCATCGGATGGCGGAACGCGAGGCGATGCGCGTGCAGCGCGAGGCGCTTGTTGCTCTTGGCAACCGCGTCGGGTGCATACACGCTGTCGCCCAGAATCGGGCAGCGGATCGCCGCGAGGTGGATGCGCACCTGGTGCAGGCGCCCGGTGATCGCCCGGCACTCCAGCAGCGAGGCGGTGCTGCTCGTGGAGATCAGGCGATACGCCGTGCGGCTGGCCTTGCCCGCGGGGTGAATCTTCGCGAGCTTCATGGTGGTGCCGAAGGGCCCGGACTTCTCATACTCAAGGATCGGCTTGTTGATGATGCCCTCGGCCTTGGGCGGCGCATGGCTGACGCACGCGTAGTAGAACTTCGCGAGGCTTCGCCCCTCAAACAGCTCACGGGTCGCGTCGTAGCTCGCGATGCTCTTGGCGATGATGAGCAAGCCACTCGTGTCTTTGTCCAGGCGGTGCAGCATGCCGAAGTCGCGCGTGCGTCCAATCTTCTGCAGCTGCGTGCCCAGGGTCGCGAACAGCGCGTTGAGCAGCGTGTCGTTCTCGTGGCCCTTGCCCGGCATGCTCACCACGCCCGCGGGCTTGCTGACAACGATGAGGTGCTCGTCTTCAAAGCAGCGTTTGAAGGTAACGTCGGGATTGGGCGTGATAGAGAGCAAGGCGAAACCATAGGGCTGCGGGGGTTGCTGCCCGAGGCACGGCACGCAAGACCTGCAACAGCCAAGGCCCGATCAGTGCAGCACGCGGAAGACCTCTTGCTCGTCGGTCAGGCCCAGGCGAATCTTCTCCAGCGCATCCTCGCGCATGCTGCGGAAGCCGCTCGCCTTTGCAGCGGCGTGCAGCTGCACCGCATCCGCCCGCTGCTGCGTCAGGGTGCGAAGCTGGTCGTTCATGGTCATGATCTCATACACCGCGAGACGACCGCGATAGCCCAGCCCGAAGCACCGCTCACAGCGCCCGCCCGTTGCCCCCTGCCCCTTGCCCTGGCACGCGCTGCAGACGCGCCGCACGAGGCGCTGCGCAATCGTCGCGAGCAGGCTGCTCGTGATGAGGTAGGGCTCGATGCCCATGTCGACCAGGCGCGGGATGGCGCTCGGCGCGTCGTTCGTGTGCAGCGTCGCGAGCACAAGGTGGCCCGTGAGGCTCGCCTGCACAGCAAGCTGGCTCGTCTCCTTGTCGCGAATCTCGCCCACCAGAATCACGTCGGGGTCTTGTCGCAGCAGCGCACGCAGGCCCGCAGCAAACGTCACGCCCCGCTTCACGTTCACCTGCATCTGGCTGATGCCATCGAGGTGATACTCCACAGGGTCTTCGATGGTCATCACGTTGCGGCTGCCCCGATCGATGTTGCCGAGCGCGGCATACAGCGTCGTCGTCTTGCCGCTGCCCGTGGGCCCCGTCACGAGCAGAATGCCCGTGGGATGGTCGATGAGGTCCATGAGCTGGGCCTGCATCGTGCGCGTCATGCCGATCTCATCCAGGCTCAGCTGCGTGCTGGATTGATCAAGCAGACGCAGCACCAGCCGCTCTCCATACACCGTGGGAATGCAGCTGAAGCGAATGTCGACCTTGCGGCTGCCCACGCGCACGCTGGTGTGCCCGTCTTGCGGCGTGTGGCGATTCGCGATGTCGAGCTCGGTCATCACCTTCAGTCGCGAGCTGATGGCGGGCGCAAGGCTGGGGGGCGGGCTGAAGGCATCGATCAGCATGCCATCCACGCGAAAGCGAATGACCAGCTTGTTCTCCATCGGGTGCACGTGCACGTCGCTCGCGCGCCGGCGCAGCGCCTCGAACAGAATCATGTTCACGAGGCGAATGACCGGGCCCTGCCGCGCGAGTTGCAGCAGATCGGTGCTCTGGCCCGCGCCCGCAGCGGCAGCCGCGGCGATGGCGCGATCGTCAAGGGGCATCTCCTCGATGATCTCGGTGACGAGGTCTTGGCGCTGCTCGTAGCCACGGTTGATGAGGTTCGCAACGCCCGCGCGCGGCGCGAGCACGAGCCGCATGGGCATGCCCAGCAGCTCTTGCAGCATCGTGAGCGAGGCGGGCTGCATGGGCTGCGCCATCGCCACGGTCATCACCTCGCCGTCGCTCTCTAGGCCCGCGACTAGGCGAGCACGGGCAAAGTCTGGCGGCACCGTCTCGTAGAAGCGGCTTGCGCTCTCGCTCAGGCGGGGCTCCACGTCAAAGGGCATGCCCGTGCGCTGGCTCAGCAGGTTCAGCGCCTGGTGCTCGTCGAGCGCGAGCATGCTCAACAGCACATCCCAGGGCTCTTCGTCGCTGCCCTCGGTGCGGGCAAACTGCCGCAGCTTGTCGGGCGAGAGGGGCAGGGGCTCAAAGAGGCGGGCAAGCCTCGCGAGCTCTGCACTCGGTGCTGCCGGGCTAGCAGGCAGCGGCCCGCGCGCCAGCGAGCTTGCTCGCGCGGGTGGTCGCTGGGTGGAGTTGTCGCTTCGGGCGTGCATGCGAGGAAAGAGAACGAGAACAACACAGGCAAAGGCCACACGGGCACAAACAACGAGCCATCACGCCGCAGCGCGATGCACTCGCAGAAACTCAATCCGGGTTCGGCTCATCCACGGGCTCAGTCGCGCGGCGGATCGTCTCGCCCGGCCCGCGAGTCTCACTGCGAGGGGCACTCTGCGGAGCAACCGTCGCTGGGGCAGGCACGCCCGAATCTTCGGACGAGCGATCATCGGAAGAGATAGGCATAGGCCCAGGCACCCGCGCGGGCTGCATCATGCTCGTGCCGGCTTGGTTCGAGATGATCTCCATCATGCGCGGCGTGAGCGGGGGCAACCCCTCTGGGTCCTCCAGGTCCGCACGCTTCGTGGGCCCGCGCGTGAGCAACCGAAGGTCGGCAAAGTTCGGATCGCGCAGGATGCGGGGCGTGAGAAAGACGTAGAGCACCGTCTGACGGTCGCCCTTGTTCGTGTCGCCAAACAGTGCGCCGATGAGCGGGATCTTCCCGAGCAGCGGGATGCGTGCCGTGGTGCGGTTGTTCGCATCAAGCACCAGCCCCCCCACCACCACCGTCGAGTCGTCGGGCACCGTGATGCTCTCGCTCGCGAGCGTGTTCACCTGGCTGCTCGGGGGCTGCGTCGCGCTCCCCTCGCTCGTAAAGCTGCTCAGCTCAAGCTCATACTCAAGCCGCAAGTAGCCCGCGTCGGCGATCTGAGGCTTCACCGTCAGCGTCGTGCCCGCCTCTTCGCTGCGATCGAACGTGATCGTGTCGCGATCGGCGTTGTCGCCCCGCGAGATGCTCTGCACCGGAATCTTGTCGATGCTCGCGACCGTCGCCTCGGTGTTGTCGTCCACCAGCAACTGCGGCGTGCTGATGATGCGGCTGTCGGTCTCGCTCGCCAGCGCACGCATCACGATCGGCACCTGGTCGCTGCGAATGACCGCCGCCGTGAAGCCGCTCAGCCCGCCCGAGACCAGCTTCTGCCCCAGCAAGGGCTGTCCCGTCGTGGGCAGGCTGCCCAGCCCAAAGTTGCTGTTCAGCACGCCCCCGGTGCCGTTGGCGTTGATGAGCTGGTTCTCAAAGCTCAGTCGCAGGCGATCGTCCGCAGTCACGGCAACGATGCGGGCCTCGATGTACACCTGCGGGCGGCGAACATCCAGCTGCTGGATGAGGCGCTCAAAGTCCTCCTGCTGGCCCGCGCGAGCCTTTACCACGATCTGATTCTGCGCTTCGTTCGCGATCACAAACGCGGTGCTGTCGATCGACGTGCCGTCGCCCTCGCCGCCCTCTTGCTGGGGCTGGTTTGTCCCGGGCCTGCGCGTGCCCCGCCGCTGCACGCTGTTCTGCTGGCCCCCGGGCAGCAGTGGCGCGCTGCCCACCGCTCCGGTCTCGCTGATGAGGCCCTGGATGAGCTCGGCGACCTCGAGCGCGTTGCTGTTGCGAAGCTTGTAGACGCGGATCGTCACCTGCTCGCTCTGCGTGTCGAGCTCGGTAATCAGCGTGCCCAGACTCTCTTGCTGCTCGGGCGTGCCGTAGTACAGAATCGTGCCGCGGCCTTCGTCCACGACCATCACGGGCCCACCAATCGAGCTGCCCTGCTGCTGCTGCACCTGCCCAAACTGGTTGGGCTGCCCCTGAAAGGGCTGGAACCCCTGCGTGATCGAGCCATCCGCAGAAATCGTCGAGACCTCACCCAGCCCGCGCTGCCGCGCGAGGTCGGCAATCTGCCGCGCCGCGCTGCCCGCGAAATACTGCTTGGGCAGCAGCGTGTTGCGCACGTCGATGATCGTGAGCACCTGCTGCACGCGTGCGATCTCCTCGGGCAACCCGCGGAAGATCAGGGCGTTGCCCTGGGGGTCGGTCGTCAGGCGCTCGCCCAGGTTGTTGAAGGGACCCCCGCCACCTGCCTGCTGAGGCAGCCCCTGCATCTGCGCCGCAATGTTGATGGCGTTGTTGCCCGGGTTCTGCGCAAGCTGCCCGATGAGCTGCAGCGCCCGCTCGCGCGCCACCGCCGCCGAGATGTACGTCAGCGGCAGGCGAATGAACTGCCTCTCGCCAAACTCCTTGAGGAGCAGCTCGATGAGATCGCCCGTCGCCTGCAAACGCCGGGGCGTGTCGGTCACGACGATCAGCCCGAGTTCATCCAGATACGTGTAGCGCGTCGCCCCGCCCTGCGCCCCCGCAAGCTGCTGGTCAATCGCCGCCTTCAGTGCAGTCGGCCGCACGTTGGGCGTGCTAAACACCCGCGTCGTGGGGCTCTCGGTCTTGGAGTTGAACTTGATCTCGGTGCCCGGCGCAACAACATAAATCCCGAAGCGGTCCTGGCTGATGGACCACCCCTGCTGCTCCAGCAGCATGTCGAGCAGTTGCAGCAGCTCGCTCTTCTTCACCGGCACCGGAGCCTGAAACACCACCGTCCCGGGCACGTCGCCCTTCACCGTCACGTTGATGTTCAGCGTCGTCGCGACCATCTGCACCATCGCCGACAGTTGCACAGGCTCGGTAAACGCCGCGAGCGTCACGAGCTCGTCGCTCCCCACGTTGCTCTGCGTCGAGCTGCCGGGCGTGGCGGGTTGAAACTGCGTGCCGGGCTGGACGGCTTGCGGCTGCGCACCGGGCTGGCCCGGCTGAGCCAACTGTGCTGGCTGATCTGGCTGATCTGGCTGATCACCCGGCTGCACTTCCTGCTGTGCCCCCACGTCGGTCGCAGGACGAATGGGCCGCGCAACCGCAGTGTCCTGCGCCAGCGCCACGCCCCCAGCGCATAGCACCAGCACCGCGGGCACCAGCGCAGCAACAACCCCCCGTCGCGCAGCGCGAGGCCCTACCCGCAGTGCGAAGGCGGTGCGTGCGAGAGGCTGCTGGGTGATGCGTGTGCTCATGCTGCCGCGTCCTGCTTCTCGCTCGGGCGCGATTGCTCTGCGCCGCAAGCTGCCGAGTGTCTGTTCGCCTGCCCTGCCACAAACGACCCGGGCATTGCCCCGGGGCAGGCAGGGCAAGGTGCCCAAGGCCATCCGTGGCCTTGCCCACGAAACGGCCTGCGGGGCCATTGTTGGCACCCCAGCCTACGCCGCCCGCACCAGCGAACCCAAACAACCGACAGCGAACCGCCCACAAACCCGAAAGCAAAGCAGCGGGCAATGCCCAGGCTCTGGTTTGCCTGCCAGCCCCCCGCGCTCAGGCTCGCACGCTCGTTCACAGCGCAGCGTCCCGCTTCCGCAAGCTACGCTCCGTGCATGTCCACGTCGCCCAAGGCCCTCCCGCGCGTCATCAGCCTGCTTCCGAGCGCGACGGAGCTGCTCGCCGCAGCCGCGCCGAGCACCTGGCAACGCATGCTGGTGGGCAAGAGCCACGAGTGCGACTTTCCGCACGGGCTTGCGAGCACGCCCGTGCTGACAGCCTCGCGTGTACACGCCTCCACAGCCGCTGCCAAGCCCTGGGCAGACATCGATGCGCAAGTCTCCGCGGCTGCCACTGCGGGCACCGCCCTGTTCTCCATCGATGAGGCTCTGCTCGCCTCGCTCGCGCCCGATGTCATCCTCACGCAGGACGTGTGCGAGGTCTGCGCAATCGACCTCGCACTCGTGCACCGCATCGCGAAACAGCTACCCCACCACTGCGAGGTGCTGAGCCTGAGTGCCACCACCATCGAGGGCATTTTCGACGACCTACTTCGCGTGGGCGCAGCCGTAGGGTGTGAGGCCAGCGCGTCCACCGCTGTCGTGCGTCTGCGCGAGCGGATGTTTGAGGCCAGCGAGTTCGTCAACCCCTACGCCGATGCCCCGCCCGTCGCGCTCCTGGAATGGACCGACCCGCTCTTCTGCGCTGGGCACTGGAGCGTGCAGCTTTTAGAGCGTGCCGGCGCGAGCCACCCCTGGAACCCCACGCACATCCGCGACACCGCCGGCGCTGCGATGGGCCCACAGCAAGGCGAGCGCATCGCGGGCAAGAGCACGCGCATCACGCCCGAGCAGCTCGCGCAGCACGACCCGCAGTGGATCATCATCGCCCCTTGCGGGCTCTCGCTGTCGCAAACGCAAGCCGCCGCGCGCGAGCTGCTGGCGCAGCCTTGGTTCCAAGCGCTCTCTGCGGTGCAGCACAAGCGGGTGGCCCTGGTGGATGGCAACCAGTGGTTCAATCGCCCGGGCCCGCGCGTGGTCGATGCGTTCGAGTGGCTCGTCTCGCTGCTGCAAGGCGTCAAGCTCGGTCAGTCGCAGGGCATCGTGGAGTTGCTGCAATAGGTCGCAGCGTCGACGACGCGCGAACGACGACCAGCCACCAACCCAGGCAAACCGCACCGCCCACACAGCCTCACGCAATCCGCCCGCCCGCATCCGCAAGCAGTTGCCGCGCGCGGTCCGCATCCGCCCCGCTCCGCACCATCACGATCGCGACCTTCGCCTCCCCATCCGCTTGCTCCAGCAGTTCCAGCGCTCGCTCGCGATCCACCTGCGTGACGCTGCTCACGATCCGCGCAGCCCGGTCGCGCAGCTTGTCGTTGGTCGCCCGCACATCGACCATCAGGTTGTCAAACACCTTCCCCGCACGCACCATGAGCGTCGTCGAGATCGTGTTGAGGGCGATCTTGGTTGCCGTCCCCGCTTTCAGGCGCGTGCTGCCCGTCAGCACCTCGGGCCCGGTCTTGATCGCGACGAGATGGTCGCAGTGCTCGGGCTTCTCGGGCAGTGTGGTGCACGTCAGCAGAGCCGTCAGCGGGCGCTGCTCGGGCTTCTTGATCTTGGTCTTGGCAAACGCGAGCGCGCCGAGCGCATAAGGCGTCGTGCCCCCCGCCGCGATCGCAATCAGCGTGTCCTCCCGCGTCAGCTTCAGCTTCTCCAGCTCTTCCCACGCACCCTTCGCGTCATCCTCCGCCCCCTCGCTGCTCTTGCGGAGCGCACCATCGCCCCCCGCGATGATGCCGACGATTCTCGTGGGCGGCACGCAGAACGTGGGCGGTGCCTCGCTCGCGTCGAGCACGCCCAGCCGCCCGCTCGTGCCTGCCCCCACATACACCAGCCGCCCGCCCGCGACAAATCCTGGCTCAGCGGCTTCAATCAGTGCCGTCAATCGCGAGCTCGCCCGCTTGAGCGCGAGCAGCACCTGGCGGTCCTCCCGTTGCATGAGTTCCACGCACTCCGCCGCCGAAAGCTCGTGCAGCCCACGACTGCGGGGGTTGCGCTTCTCGGTGTCGATGTGGCTTCGGTCGGGCACTGCCTTGGGCGTAGGGGTCATGCGTCGAGGATAAGCCCAAAGGCCCGGGCCTTGGCATCTTTCCGCGCGGACAGGAAAAACAAAGACCCGAAAAACAAGGTTGGCATCGGGGCGGTTTTCCGATATCTTCCGAAGAAGTCCGTCGTAAACTTGCGCGTTCGCTGCATACGCCGCCCCCGGGGTGTGCGTATGCCTTGGCAGCCCGCGACGACACGGACGGAGTTGTGGCTCTTCTCATGGAGGTGCGTGTGCAGCATGAAGGCTCGACACCGCGTGAAGTGCTCGCCGCGTCGCCATCGGCTCGGGCGCGCGTCCACGCACGTCGCACCGCTGCGATCGCCGCCCTGCTTGCCGCCAGCGTCATGCCGCTCGCCGCCGCGCAGGTTGCCCCGCCACCCATCCCCACGCCCACCGCTCCGCCCCCCGCGAACCCGCCCTCGCCCGATCGTGGCGGGCCCGTCGTCACCATCACGCTCACCAGCGGCGAAACCCTCCGAGGCGTGCTGAAGGCTGTGGATGGCCAGCGCGTGGTGCTCACGCATCCGGTGCTGGGCGATGTCACGATGCCTCGCACCGGCATCGCAAGCAGCGAACCCCCCATCGACAACGTGCTCGCGCCGCCGCCGCCACCCCAGCCAGAACCAAAGCCTGAACCAAAGCCAGAACCAAAGCCCGAGCCAAAGCCAGAAGCCCCCAAGCCCGAAGCTCCAAAAGCTGAGCCTGCAAAGCCCCAGCCTGCACCCGCCCCAGCCCCCCCCAAGCCCGCCGAGGCTGCCAAGCCCGTCCCGCCTACCAACCCCATCGCCGCAATCTTCGCCGAAGACCAGAAGCACTTTCTCGAAGGCTGGAAGCGCCAGGTCGAGTTTGGCATCAACGGCGCAACCGGGCCCAGCGACACGCAGAACTACCGCGTCGTCGTGAACCTCAACCGCAGCACCACGAAGATGAACACCACCGCCCAGTTCAGCTATGCCTATGGGCAAGGCAACGCGGGCACGACGCAAAACCGCGGCGAGTTCAGCGGGCGCAACGACTGGAATCTTGGTGCCACCCCCTGGACCCTCTGGGCAAGCACGCGAGGCGAGGTGGACGAGCGGGCACGCTGGGATTCCCGCGTCTCGCTCGCCACAGGCGTGGGCTACACCATCTGGAAGGACACCGACAAAGACCCCTTCCCGCGCATCACCCTCATCGCGCGAGGCGGCGTGGGCGGGGCCCGCGAGTTTGGCGGCACGCGCAACGAGATCGTCCCCGAGGTGGGCATCGTGGGCGTGACGGCGGACGCGAAGTTCTCGGACAAAGTCTCGGCCTATGCCAGCACCGAGTACTTCCCCAGCGGACGCAGGTGGGACTGGGACAACTTCCGCTCCGTCTCGCGCGCGGGCCTGAACTTCAGCATCGACCCTGAGCTGAATATGAACCTGCGCATGGGCATTGAGCACCGCCACGACAGCGAGGCGCGGGGCGACTTTGCCAACATCGTCGAGTACTTCGTCGTGCTGGGCTTTGCCTTCTGAAGTCGCGGCCCCTTCCGCCAGCGCACACCCCCGCACGCCGATCGCTCATATCCTGCTGCCCCTTGCCCCGATACGCACTCACGCTGGCTTACGACGGCACCGACTTCTCTGGCTGGCAGAAGCAAGAGCCCCTGCGGACTGCCACGCTCGTCGATGCCTCGCGCTTGCTCCCCCCAGCCCCCACCGACACCACCGAAACCGGGCGCGTGCAGCTTCGCACCGTGCAGGCGGTGCTCGAGCGAGCCGTGCGCGAGGCGGTGCGCGAGCCCGTGCTGGTCGTGGGCGCCAGCCGCACAGACGCGGGCGTGCACGCGTTGGGGCAGGTCGCTGCGTTTAGTTGCTCGGGCGATGCGCTGCCCTCGGGCGATGAGGCCAGCACGCCCGCGAGCGCTGCGGGCGAAGCACCGAGCCAAAGCACTGGTCGGGGCACTGGTCTGGGCACTGGTATAGGCACTGGTCGGGGCACGGGCTGGCCCGCCTCGCGCGGGCCCGGGCGGCTCATCAAGGCCATCAACAGCCGCCTGCCCGCGGACGTGACGGTGCTCGATGCCCGCCTCGTGCCCGACGACTTTGACCCCGTGCGCTGGGCCCTGCGCAAGCAGTACGTCTACAGCTTCCGCATCAGTCGGCACCTGGCGATGTTTGATCGCGACCGCGTCTACTGCGTGCACGATGAGCTGGACGTGGACCGCATGCGCAGCGCCGCCCAGCACCTGCTGGGCACGCACGACTGCCTGGGCCTCACGAGCGCCCAGCACGGCAGAATGACCACGGTGCGCACCATCGAGGCCTGCGACGTGCGCTGCTACGCCTCCCCCGCAGAAGGCGCCCTGCCAGACATCGACCCCAGCGCGATGCTCGTGCAAGTACACGTGCGCGGCACGGGCTTTTTGTACAACATGGTGCGCATCATCGCGGGCACGCTGCTGGATGTCGGTCGCGGCAGGCTGAGCGACGACGTCTTCGCCCGCGTCTATCAAACGCTCGACCGCCGCCTCGCAGGCCCCACCCTTCCTGCCAACGGCCTGTGCCTGGAGTGGATCGAACACGCCCTGACCAAGCCCGCCACGCTCGACGCTGACACGCCGGATGCGGCGACCGAAGAGCAATGAGCGCGGAGGCTGGGCTTGCGCAGGGGGGACGCAAGGGACTCGGCACCCGCCAACGACGAAACCGCAACGACAGACCTTCCGCAGGCAAGACCGAGCACCCAAAGAAAACACCCCGCCGCAGATGCGACGGGGTGTGATGCTTGCTGTCAGACGGTGATGGTCAGGGTTGTTTACTGGTCGGCTTCGTAATCAAAGGAGACGGAGAGAACGCCAGTACGGGCGCTGTTTGGGTCTTCTGCCGAACTAGCGTTGCGAGCGATCGTCAGTACGATCACGTCACCTGGTGCCCAAGCCGTATTTGCACCCTCGCCGGTCGCCCAGTTGTCGCCAACTTCTGGGATAACTTGCGTCGCCACCTGAACGTTGCTCGGGTCGGCCGACTCCGCCGCATTCACCTCAGACACACCCACTCCGCTGCGCAGGTTGTAGCGGAAGCGCGTCGCGCCGATCGCAGTGAACTCGGTGTCCTTGGTGAAGCTGATATCCATATTCACCTTGCGGCTGCCGTTCGCCTGGGTCGAGTCGGTCGCCCACTTCAACGTCAGCCGCGGGGTCACAAGGCTCGGAATCGCAGCCAAGTCGCCCGAGGAAGGCCCGACGTAGTCCGCCGGAACCACAAAGCTCACTGTCATGTACCCGTTGCTGTTTGCGCTGCCGAATGACGTCAAGCGCATTGTGCGATTGGCGGCCGTTGTTCCGTTGCCAAAGTCAAACGTACTGGTGCTGCTCGGGGAGAACATATTGCCGCTGAGCGACATGCGCCGCGTCCGGTTCGCAATCTTCGCCGCCGTCACCTGGCTGTCGCCAATGTCGGCCGTCGCGATGCTGCCGTTCGCGATCTTGCTGCTGTCCACCGCGTCGCCCGCGAGCATCGCGTTGGTCACGCCGCCAGCGTTGATGCTCACCTGGTTGCCACCAAGCGAGATGCCTGCACCCGCCGTGTAGGTCGGGCCCACGGCATCGCCATCTGCGATGTCCGCCGGAATGCCCGTGATGTTGGCCCACAGTGCCGCAACGTCATCATCGACGCCATCGGCAAATCCGCTCGGCACGCCCGTGAGACCCGACCACAGCGTGGTCCCAGCAGGACCAGCCGGGCCCTGCGGGCCTTGTGCGCCCGGCGCACCATCGCTACCAGCCGGGCCCTGCGGACCAGGCAGACCCTGCGGGCCTTGTGCGCCCGTTGCGCCATCGCTACCAGCCGGGCCAGCGGGACCCGTCGCGCCAGCAGCACCAGCCGGGCCCTGAGCACCAGGCAGACCCTGCGGGCCTTGTGCGCCCGTTGCGCCATCGTTACCAGTCGGCCCAGCGGGGCCCGTCGCGCCAGCAGGACCAGCCGGTCCCACAGGCCCCTGCGGCCCAGCCGGACCCGTCGGCCCGCTGCCAGGCAGCAAGAAGGTGCTCGCGGGCATGCTCTGCCCAGGCAGCGTGTAGGTCAGCTGCGAATAGGCAAACGTGCCCGAGCCATTGCTCGACACGACGTTGCCCGCGACCACGGTGTTGAAGCCCGTGTCGGCAACCAAGATGCCACCCGAGGTGTTGTCGATGACGCCCACCTGGTTGCCCGAGCGAATCTCGCTGTTGGCAACGCTGAAGCTGCTGGAGTCATTGGCCACGATCTGCCCGAAGACGCTTGCGGTGTTCAGCCACGTCGTGCCCGTGCCGCTGAGGGCTATGGCGGGCGTAGCTGGCAAGGTGGGCCAGAAGGTGCTGTTGCTTGCCGACAGCACGCCAGCGCTGATCGTCACGGGCGTGCCCGTGCCGCCGCCGACGGTGCGGAAGTTGATGTTGTCCGCGAACACGCGGCTGCCCGAGTCGCCGTTGCTCATCGCCAGCGCGCTGCTGCTGCCGCCCGCGTACGCGACGCTGTCGGCAAAGTAGAGCTGCTGGAACGACGAGCCGCCGAACGTGATCGCGTCGCCCGAGGCGGGGGCGATGTCGATGGCTTGCATCGACACGACGCCGCCCGAGTTGAACGTCACGTTGCCCGTGATCTGCGTGCTGAAGCTCTTGCCAGCAACGCCACCCTGCAGGTGGATGCCGCCCACAAGGTTCACGCTCTCGGTGTAGTTGCCCGGACGGACGAGGATGGTGACCTGGTTGCTGCTGCCAAAGCCATCGCTCACGGCTGCGTTGATCGCAGACTGAATGCTGGTGTGCGTGCCCGCACCGCTGCCATCGACGATGTATCGAGCGGCGTTGAGACCGTTGGTCCCGTTCGTGCCGTTGCTACCTGCGGGGCCTGCGGGGCCTTGCGGGCCTGCAGGACCAGCTGCGCCGACAGCACCGTCAAGACCGTTGGCACCTGCGGGACCAGCCGGGCCTTGCGGGCCTGCGGGGCCAGCTGCGCCGACAGCGCCGTCAAGCCCATTGGCACCTGCGGGACCAGCCGGGCCTTGCGGGCCTGCAGGACCGGCTGCGCCGACAGCACCGTCAAGACCATTGGCACCTGCGGGACCAGCCGGGCCTTGCGGGCCCGCAGGACCAGCCGCGCCGACTGCGCCGTCAAGACCATTGGCACCTGCGGGGCCAACGGGGCCAGCAGGACCTTGCGGGCCTGCGGGGCCAGCGACGCCTGCAACGCCCTGCGGGCCTTGTGGGCCAGCGGGACCCGTCGGACCAGTGCCAGGCAGCAGGGTGGCTGCTGCGGGCATCGTCTGCGAGCCCGTCAAGAAGGTCAGGTTTGCGTAGGCGAGCCCGCCGTTGGTCGACACCACATCGCCCGAAAGCGACGTCTGAATGAAGACGTCACGCAGCGTGGCGCCGCGCGAGCTGGTGTCCACGATCGCGGGCTGATTGCCCGAGCGGATCTGGCTCTGCGAGAGCTGCAGGTCGCCGCCGCCCGTGATGCTCACGGGGCCGAACACGTCTGTGTCGCGCGCCCACACGGCACCCCACGACTGCGGCACGGTGTTGACAGCGCTGTCGCCCAACTCCACCGACGTCGTGACGTTGCTGTTCAAACCATTGTTGAACACGCCGCCACGCCCTTGCAGCGTGCCGCCCACCACCCGCACCGCGGGGCCCGGGTTCGCCGAAGCCTTGCGGAAGTTGACGTTGTCATAGAACACGCCCGAGCTGTTGGCACGCGGCGTGTCGATGAAGACCGCCGCATCGGTCGGCGCACCGTTCGCTTCAACGTTCGCGTCGGCGATCGTGAGCTGGATCGGGTTGACCGTCGTCGTGCCCGCGACCGTGATCGCATTGCCCGACGTCGCGATGACATGGATGCCACGCATCGACACGAGGCCGCTGCTCAGCGAGACGTTGCCCTGGATCGTCGTGGCGAACGAACGCTGCGTCACGGCAGCTTGCAGGTGCACGCCATCGGCGAGGGTCACGCTCTCGATATAGGTGCCAGGACGCACGAGGATCGTGGTGGGGTTGGCCCCACTCTGACCCGCCGCCACCGCAGCGTCGATCGCTGCCTGGATGCTCATGTGCGTGCCGGGCTCGCTGGGATCGTTGCTGACGATGTACGCAGCCGCAGGCAAGCCGTTGGCGCCAGCGGGGCCGGTGGGACCGGCGGGGCCAACCGGACCGATCGGGCCCTGAGCGCCGTCGTTGCCAGCAGGGCCCTGGGGCCCGACCGAGCCCGCCACACCCTGAGCACCCTGCGGACCTACGGGACCGATCGGGCCCTGTGCACCGTCGTTGCCAGCGGGGCCCTGAGGCCCAACCGCGCCCGCCACACCCTGCGGGCCTTGCGGGCCAGCCGGACCGATCGGGCCCTGTGCGCCATCGTTGCCAGCGGGGCCCTGGGGCCCAACCGCACCCGCGACACCCTGCGGACCTTGCGGGCCAGCAGGACCGGTCGGACCAGTGCCGGGCAGCAAGGTGGCTGCTGCGGGCATCGTCTGCGACCCGGGCAGGAAGGTCAGCTGCCCATAGAACATGTTGCCGTTGCTGCTGGCGATGTCGCCCGCAACGCTCGACTGCAGGTAGCTGTCGGTCACCTGCACGATGCCGGCGGTGGTCTCCTGAATCGCGCGCAGATTGCCCGAGCGGATCTGGCTGTTGGCAACATCGAGCACCGGGGCGGTGGGTCCCGCGACCGTCTGGCTGACGATGATGGGGCCGAAGATGTCGCTGGACTTGACCCAGGCACGACCGAACAGGCTGCCATTCTCGCCCACGCTGATGGCGGGTGCCGTCTGCGTGCCGCCATTGAAGGTGCCGCCCGTGCCTTGCAGCGTGCCGCTCAGCACGTTCGCTGCGGTGCCCGGGAAGGCCGAGGCCTTGCGGAAGTTCACGTTGTCAAAGATGACGCCCGACGAACTGCTGAGCACCGTGCTCACCTCAACGGCGTTGTCGCCCGCTGCGGTGCCGTTGCCCTCGACGTTCGCGTCGTAGATGTACAGCTGCGTGGGGTCGCCCGAGCCCGTCACGGTCAGTGCATCGCCGCTGCTTGCGACGATGTGGATGCCCCGCATGCTCGCGATGCCGCCCGTGGCGAGCGTGACGTTGCCGTTGATCTGCGTGCTAAAGCTGCGTGCGGGCTGAGCAGCCGCGAGGTGCACGCCGCCCAGCAGCGTCACGCTCTCGTTGTAGCTGCCGGCACGCACGAGAATGTTCACCGGCACGTTCGGGTTGCCAGCACGGTCAAGGTCGGCCTGCGCGATCGCAGCGCTGATGGTGGTGTGCGTACCAAAGCCCGCCGCATCGACGATGTAGCGTGCGGCATCGATGCCGTCAACGCCGTTGGTGCCATTCGTGCCCTGCGGTCCGGGCAAGCCCTGTGGGCCCTGAGCACCATCGTTTCCAGGAATGCCTTGCAGACCCTGCAAACCCTGGGCACCTTGCGGCCCTGCGGGGCCCATCGGGCCCTGTGCGCCGTCATTTCCGGGCAAACCCTGCGGGCCGGGCAAGCCCTGAGCACCTTGCGGACCAGCAGGACCAATCGGGCCAATCGCGCCATCGTTGCCTGCCGGGCCTTGCGGACCGGGCAGACCTTGAGCACCCTGCGGGCCAGCGGGGCCGATCGGGCCAATCGCACCATCATTGCCCGCCGGGCCGTGCGGACCGGGCAAGCCCTGAGCACCCTGCGGGCCTGCGGGACCGATCGGACCAATCGCGCCGTCGTTGCCTGCGGGGCCCTGCGGGCCAGCGATGCCTTGCACGCCCTGAGGACCAGCGGGACCAACCGGGCCCACTGCGCCAGCGGGGCCCTGCGGACCAACCGCTCCAGGAATGCCCTGCGAGCCAACCGACGCAACCAACTGCCAGTGCATCGGGTTGAACAGAGGCAGCAAGCCCGTGCTGGGCAGCGTCGCGATGTACGACGACCCATTGAAGAACACGACATCATCCACCGCGTAGTTCGCGGCACCATTCCAGTTGCCCTGCCACAGCATGCCCTGCGAGCCCTGCGGACCAACCGGACCGATGGGCCCCTGCACGCCAGCGGGCCCCGCAGGACCAGCAGGCCCCGCCGGACCGAGCGGCCCGAGCGGACCAGCAGGGCCAACAGGCCCCGCGATGCCTTGCGGGCCAGCAACACCAGCAGGCCCAGCCGGACCAGCAACACCCGCCGGACCCTGCGGGCCAGGCTGGCTGTTCAGGGCATAGAGCGCATAAGGCGTCGCGGTCAAAGGCTGGCGGGTGAGCACCGTGAAGGGCCCAGCACCAGCGGGGTTGCGCACGGAGATTTCGAGGTAGCGGGCATCGCCCTGGAAGACGCTCAGCCCGAAGTCGAGCTGCACGTTAAAGAGACCGTTGACAGGAGTCGTCGTCGCTTGAAGCACGGGGCCGAACTGCGTGCCGCCCGAGAGCGCATCAAACAGCCGGAACTCGAGGTCGGTCGCAGTCGTGATGTTCGACGAGTTGGTCGCGAGCCTGCCCTGATATGTAAAGGAGGTGCCCAGGGGCTGCGACGCTGCCGCGATCGTCGGCGCGACGAATGCAGCGGCAAGCAGCAAGGTGCGAACGAAACCGCCACGACGAGAGAAAGCCTGCTTCTTCACGCTCAACTCCTCGGCGCGCCCCTCTGGGCGCGCCCCCGGGTGACTTTGCACGGTTCACGCGTGAGAAATTTCACGCGGAAGCCACGGGCCAACACGACGACCGCCCCGAACTGGGTCGCCGTGGCGGGCAAGTATAAAGGAATCGGGCTCGACTGCAACCGCTTAGGGGGAGTGATCACAGGAAAAATGCGAAAAATCTAAGATTCGCTTTCCGCAAAGAAGCGGTTATGGGTGCGAAGCTCACCCCCTGCAAATCCTCAATTGCTGTCAACGCGCATCACGCGGACATCCCCCGCCTTGCCTTCAACGAGCACCTCGTTCGCCTCATGAAGGAACAACCCATGATCGACGACGCCCGGGACGTGGTCGAGCTCTGCCGCGAGCTCTTCGACGTCGCGCCCAGCGATTCGCATGTCGAGCACGACGCCGCCACCATCGGTGATCAGTGCATCGCCCTCGTGGTTGGTGCGCACAACACCCGACAGGCCCAGGTTGCGCAGCCTCGCGCGGATGCTCGCCACGCCAAAGGGAATGATGACGACCGTGAGCAGGGCTCGCGACCCGAGCTGATCGACGACCTTGTCTTCATTGGACAGATACACCGCGTGTTTGGCAACCTGCGCGACCAGGCGCTGACGGGTGATCGCCCCGTGCTGGCCCTTCATCATCCGCAGCTCGCCGTCGACTTCGTCCGCCCCGTCAAACAGATAATCCACGGTCTCGACGCCATCGAACGCGACGACGGGGAGCGCGAGCTGCCTGGCGAGCTGCTCGCTCGCCAGGCTGGTGCAGACGCAGCGGATGTCCAGCTTCTCGTGCTGCACTCGGTGCGCCAGCGCACGCATGGCGCGCGTGCTGCGCTGCCCCGTGCCCAGCCCCACCACCATGCCGCTGGCAATCGGCGCAATCGCGGCCTGCGCGAGGCGGTCTTGCTCGATGGGGAGCGCCTGGGGTGCCTCAAGAGCGCGCGACCCCGCGTAGGGCATGCCGCCCTGCCCAAACAACCTGCTGGAAATGGGATCAGTCAAAGCGAATCCCCTGTGCGAGCACCACGGTGCTGCCGTAGTGGATGCAGTTGGTCTGACGGCGCATGTAAGCTTTCCACGAGTCGCTGCCGCTCTCGCGACCACCCCCGGTGTCCTTCTCGCCGCCGAAGGCACCGCCAATCTCGGCCCCGCTCGTGCCCGCGTTCACGTTCGCGATGCCGCAGTCGCTGCCCACGCCCGAGAGGAAGAGCTCGGTCTGGCGCACGTCGGTGCTGAAGATCGCGCTGCTCAGGCCCTGATCCACAGCGTTGTTCATCGCGATGGCCTGCTCGACGGACTTGTACGTGAACACGTACAGAATCGGAGCAAAGGTCTCTTCGCGCGCGATGTCGAGCACGTTGCTCGCTGGGGCACGGATGATGCAGGGCTGCACGTAGTGCCCGCCATCCACGCCTGCGGGCTTCACGACCTCTCCGCCCACGAGCACGGTGCCGCCCTGCTTCTTCGCCTCACCGATCGCGTGCAAGTAGCCGTCCACCGCTCGCTTGTTGATGAGCGGGCCCACGAGGTTGCCTTCGATCAGCGGGTTGCCGATGCGAAGCTGCTTGTACGCCCGCACGAGGCGGTCGCACACGCCATCGACAATCTCCTCGTGCACGATCAGGCGGCGCGTCGTGGTGCAGCGTTGGCCAGCGGTGCCCGCCGCACCAAACACAATGCTCGGGATCGCGACCGCGAGGTCCGCCGACTTATCCACAATCACCGCGCCGTTGCCGCCAAGCTCCAGCAGGCTGCGCCCAAGGCGCTTGCCCACCACCTCGCCCACGCGCCGCCCCATCCGCGTGCTGCCCGTGGCCGAGATGAGCGGCAGGCGCTTGTCGGCGATAAACCGCTCACCAATCACATCGTCGGGGCCCATCACGATCGTGAACAGGTCCGGGTGCCCCGCAGCCGCCGCCACGCGAGCCGCGAGCGCGTTGGTCGCGATCGCCGTCAGCGGCGCAAGCAGGCTGGGCTTCCACACCACGCTGTCGCCGCAGACCGCCGCGAGCATCGCGTTCCACGCCCAAACCGCGTTGGGAAAGTTGAACGCGCTGATGACGCCGATGGGCCCCAGCGGGTGCCACTGCTCCTGAATGCGGTAGTTCCGGCGCTCGCTGGGCATCGTGAGGCCATAGAGCTGCCTAGAGAGGCCGAGTGCAAAGTCGGCAATGTCGATGGTCTCCTGCACCTCGCCCTGACCTTCGCTGATGCTCTTGCCCACCTCGAGGCTCACGATGCGGCCCAGGTCGGCCTTGTGCTTGCGGACTTCTTCGCCGATTGCTCGCACCAGCAATCCTCGCTCGGGCGCGGGCACGCGGCGCCAGGCATCAAACGCCTTCACGCTGCGTGCCAGCACGTCCTCGTAGCGCTCCACGCTGTCGAGCGTGAGCGTCGCGAGCGGGGCCCCATCGATCGGGCTCGTCACGCTGGCCGTCGCCGCCCCGGGCTGCATCCGCGCCACGACGTCGCGCTCGCGCAGGATGTTCATCCGCTGAAAAATCTCGGTGACTGCTGGGCTGTAGGTGGGTGTCATCGGCGGAGCGTATGGGCAGAAACGCGGCAAGGCGAAAAAGTCGAAAGGCTCGCAAGACGCAGGATTCAAGAGGCCCGTCTGTCATCAGTCATCGCACGCGCTTTACCGCAGCCGCCTCACCCACTGCCCCAGCGCTTTGTCCACAAACAGCGTCGCGCCATTGTCGGCATCGCGCTCGCCCACCACGCACGCCCGCACCAACCTCGCCACCACCTCGGGCGCGAGCGTGGCTTCGATGGGCAGCGCAGCCTCGGGCACGATGCTCCGCAGCAGGGGCGTCTCGACCGCGCCGGGCGCGACCGCAAACCCCATGATGCCCAGCTTCGCTCCCTGGCTCGCCACGCTGTGCGCCAGCACGTTCACGCTCGCCTTCGCGCCCGCATACGCCCACAAGCTCGGGAACGGGTCGATCGTCGCGAGCGAGCTGATGCTCACGACGCACATGCGGGCAGCATCCCCCGCTACCCGCTGCCTCGCAAACACGTCCCATGCCCGCTGCGTGCTCACCGCAGGAGCCGTCGCGTTCAGCGCAAACACCTGCGCGATGTCCTCCTCGCGCGTCGCCCCAAGCTCGGCAGATGGGCTCCACCCCGCGTTGTTGATGAGCGCGTGCAGCGAGCCAAGCTGCGCGACGCACGCATCCACGATCCGCGCGGCCTCGCCGGCGTCGCAGAGGTCCGCGCAGATCGCGCACCAGGGCGAAGCGAGCATGCCCCCGGTCTCGCGCAGGGCCCGCTCGCCACGGCCCACGAGCGCACACGCATAGCCCGCCCCGCTCAGCTCGAGCGCAATCGCCCGCCCAATCCCCGAGCCCGCCCCTGTGATCAATGCTGTTGGCATGGAGCAAGGCTAGCGGGCCAGTGCCAAGCACTACGCGCGCCGCAACGTGATCTTGATGATCTCCGCCGGTGCGTTGATGCGCAGCGGAAACCAGTTGCCCGTGCCGTTGCCCACAACACACGCCGCGGGCATGCCCCCATCGCTCTGCTTCGTGTACAGCCCGCTGATGTAGCGATACGTCGCGCTCGCGGGCCCAAGTCCCTCCGCGATGTTCAGCTGCCCGCCGTGCGTGTGCCCCGCGAGCGTGAGCGGAATGTCGCGCCGCAGGGCCTGATCAAACGCATCCGGATGGTGCGCCAGCAGCACGGCAAAGGCCCGGGGGTCGCGCTTGCCATCGAGAATCTGCGCGTGCTCCGCGAGCATGGGCCCGCGGCCCCGATCGGTGCGCACGTCCTCGGTCATCGTGTTGCCCCACTGCATGCCCAGCAGTTGCAAGCGCCCGCTGCCGCGCTCGATGGTTGCGGCCTCATCCAGCAGCAGGCGGAGGTTCGCTGCTTGCAGCTCGGGCGTGCGCAGCAGGCTCGCGAATCGCGTGCGACTTTCAAACAGATCGTGGTTGCCCTCGACAATGAACGTGCCGTGCCTGCTTCGGAGGCGCGCGAGCATCGCGCCCGCCGGAATCATGTCCTCCAGGCTGTCGTTGATGAGGTCGCCCGTGTGCACGATGCAGTCGGCTTGCAACGCGTTCACGCGCTCAACGATCGCGTCCAGCGTTTGCCCATACGTAAAGCGTCCCACGTGCGTGTCGGTGATGTGGGCGATCGTGAAGCCCTCAAAGTCGATGGGCAGCTGGGGCAGAGAAACAACGATCTCGCGCGTGCGGAAGGCATCGAGCTGCGAGAGGCCCGCCGTGAGAGCAGTCGCCTGCATCGCCACCGGCGCGCCAAACAACCCAGCCCCGAGCACCTGCCGACGCGAGAGGCCCTTGGCCTGCGCGGGCGGCGTTGCCTCAGCCACCACGCTCGCCTGCGCGCCCTCCCGCTTCGCCCGCACCTTGCGAAACGCCCACAGCGCGCCCTCGCCCGTGAGCATGCCCACCGACAGCAGCAACACGCTGGGCAGCACCACGATGTGCCAGATGAACGTGCTCGCCAGCAACGCCAGCGGCACCTCAAACCCCCACTCCAGCACCCGCGATGCGATGAGCATGCCAAACCCCAGCACGTTCGCTGCCACCATCGCCGCGAGCACGATGCGTTGCCACCCCGGCGCCTTCACGCGCCGCAGCCGCCAATCGGCCCACGCCAACCACAGCAGCCCCAGGGCCGGAACCGAACAGACGATGAGCAGAAAGAGCACCATGCGATGCAAGGGTTTCGACGGGGACGGGGGCGTGGAGGCAGGAGTACGGCGATCGGAGGACGAGAGTTGGGCGGCCGCGCGGGTCGGTTCGGCTGCGTCGCGGGCACTCGCGGCAGGTGGGAAGGCGTGGGCGAGAGCCGCCGCCCCGCGGGCGGCGAAAGCGAAAAGCAACAAAGCGATAAAGCTCAAATAGGACACACTCGCGCCCGGACACGAGGGGGCTTCTTTGAGCTTTGCTGCTTTGCTGCTTTGAGCTTTCCCCTACGCCGCCACCATCGCCCTCACCTCTTCACTCCACGGCCCCCCCGCTCCCTTCGCATTCACCCACCGCATCACATACACCGCCTGCTTGCCCTTGTGCGTGAGCTCAAAGTCGGCAATCACTTTGCCATCCGTCGCCAGCGCGAGCGGCTGCATCGTCGCTGGATCAATCGGCGCGCTCTCATCACTTGCAACCAGCTTCAGCCGCACCTCGCAGCACCACGCGCCCTTGGGCTTGGCCATCCGCGTCGGCGTCGCGCTGTCGGTGAAGGCGACCACATGCCGCAGCCGCTCGATCTGCGCCACATGCGCGATCGGCGCACTTGATGGCACAGGCGTCTCGCCTGTGCGGCCTTGCCGCACCGTGATCCCAATGAGCGCACGGCTCGCATTGTCCATCTGCGGCTGCCCCTGCAACTGGCGCGCAACCAGCCGAATCTGCGAAACCAGCCTCGCCCGCGCTGCATCTTTGCTCTGCTTGGCCGCCCGCGCTGCGTTCTGCGCTGCGACATTGCCCTCAAGGGCCGCCTGATACTCCGTGGTCAGCCCAAAGACCGCAAACGCCTCGGCGTTGTCAATGCCCTGCGCGGACCACCAGCTATACGCCTCGCCCCCAAACTGCTGCGCATACGCCAAAAGCGCATCGTCCTCACGCGGAATGAAATCGGCCGCTGCGCTCATGCTGCCACTGTCGGCGTTTCCCCCGCGCCACTCCACGAAACTCTTTGAAACCTCCCCGCCTTCCGCGCAAGACCTGCTTCGCCGCCCCCCGCTGCCCCCACGCAAGTCGCGTGGACGCCAACGCAAGTCGCGTTGGCACCAACGCAAGTCGTGTTGATTCCAACGCATGTCGTGTTGCCCCCAACGTAAGCCGCGTTGACTCCAACACAAGCCGCGTTGACTCCAACACGAGTCGCGTTGGCTCCAACGCAAGTCGCGTTGACACCAACGCACAACCCGTTGAGCGAAATGCTCCGCACCCGCCGGGGGTTTTTGCGCCCCGGCACCCCCCGCACAAAACAAACAATGGAAAGCCCATCACGCAGCCTTAACTTCCGATGGCCCCACCGGGGCCAAGGCCCTTAGGGACGGGTTCAGCGCTAAGCATCTCGGATAAGCAACGCGTGAAAAGACAGCGTGCGCCGGAGGGGCAAACGAGAGCAGGTTGGGCGAGTGTAGATGCGCGCGAGGGTTGTCATCGCGGATGAAATGCTGACGGGCTTTGCGGTGCCTCGCGCGGTCCAAGATGTTCATGGTGGAGCCTTCGTCGGGCGCAGAGCATGGGCGGCTTTGGAACCGAAGGACCGGAGGCTATTCTGTGGCTCGGCGATCAGGACCGAGAGACTCTTTGCCATCCTCAATGCGTGACGCCTCGTGCCCGAAGAATGGTATTTCCCAGCCAAAGGTGGCCCCAAAAGACATCTCCAAGACCGCCATCGCCTCGGTCAACTCACCGCGCAGGTGATCCTCGACCGTGTTGATCAAGCTTTTGACTCTGAGCATCAGTACGAATGTGACCTTGCGCACTTCTTGGTCATTGAGCAAGGGCGGGAGCGTTGCGCCTAGCGTCACTAGGTGGGCCGGACTGGGAATCCCTACCTCTAACGATTCAAAAATCAGCTGGCAACATCGCGCCCACGTCGCGCGGGCGATATCCAGGCCAGTGGAGGAGGCCGTGTTCAAGCGTTGTATCTCCGACCAATACTCGTCGGACTTCGCGCTGTCGGCTCGGGACCGGATGCGCAAATTGAACAACCCGTGGGCTAGTGCCTCGCGCATTACTGGTGTGGCGTCCGCTGCCAGAGCCATGCTGCGCAACTGGGCCAAAAAGCCGTCGGCCCGCGTGGAGTTGGATTCGGCGTTCATCAACGCGTTGCAAAGGCCAATGGTGTGATCTTCGCGAAGCGCAGGCGAAGCGTCACTGCGTGTGCAAATGGCTTGGAGATCGCTGAGCAAATTGTCGATCCGCGCGTTGTCGTTGCGTGTAGCGAGGATCGCCTTTGGAAGTGCGATGGCAAAAAGCTCGCGGAGAGTGGTCGTGGCGTCGCTGGAGTCCGCAAGTGTGCGCAATTCGCCGAGGATTCCGTGTATCCGTTTGTCGTTCTGTGCCAACCAACAGAACGTCTTCAAAAGAGCCCTTGCCATGAACTCGCGGATAACGGGCGTGGCGTCGTTCGCTCGTGCCACGCCATACAACTCTGAGAGCATGTATCTCGCTCGCATGCTATCGGGAACTGAGTTGTTGAACGCGTTGAAGAGGCCCCTGGCAAAGTCTTCACGCAATTCCTGATTCGCATTCGGAGCGGCAACAACCACCCGCCATTCCGAGAGGAAGCCGTCGGCAAGCGGGTAGTCTTTGGAAGAAAACGAGATGGAATTGGTCAGTGCCTGACCAAATTTTTGGCTGACCTCGGGCATATTACTGTTTGCCTGGTACAAGTCCCTCAGGTAGCCGAGAAAACACTTTGCCCGCTCGGTATTGCGCGGCGCGTTATTGAACGCGTTGAACAAACTCTCGGCCAGAATGACTCGCGTGAGTGGTGCTGCATGCTCAAAAGCTGCCAAAGCGCGAAGCCTCGAGAGGAAGGCGTCCGCCTGCTCGCTGTTTGCTGTTGAGTAAGTGAATGCGTAATACAGAGCAACCACGAGCGCCAAGCTGTAAACGTTCTCAAGCGTATCGCTCGTCAGCGATGTTGTAGCTTCTGCCTCAAACTGCGTGAGTTCTTCGGCAGTTGGCTTGCCGTGCATCAAAAAGAACGCACCTACCGAACGGACACGCAGCGGTTGGCTGGAGTCGTTGAAGAGCCTTCGCCCCCGGTTTCGAACAGCGTCGATGTCTCCTTGCTTGTACTCGCGATTGCCCAGTGCGGTATGTGCAGCGGCGAGGGCATCGGGCCATGCATCGGGCGTAGGCACGAGTAAGTCGCTTGCTTCGGTTTCGAATGGGAAGTTCTGAGCGCAGCGGGCTACGAAGCGATCCATACCGAGTTGCCATGCTGCTTTGATAAGAGCGGCCCGCTGGCGGGGCAATCTGGCTAGCGTGTGCAAGACCATGGCTTCGCCGACGATGTCTGGTTCTAACTTGGGAGCATCCCGGCCGTTCGCGCCGCTTACGAGCAACGCGTAGTGCGAGCCATCGTCATATTGGTTGTCATCGGGCAGTCCCAAATCCGCACTGTGGGCCAGCGTGTCTGTAAGCAGTTTGTTGCCGCCCTCCGCTGGGTCATCTTGCAACCCTTCGCACATGGTGGCGAGGCAAACGAGCTTGGCCCAGGCTTCGTCGGATGCACTGTGGCTTGACGAGTGAGCGTGAAGACGTTCAAGGGCGTGCTTCCATTCCTTGTTGCGGATGTATTCGACCAACTGCGTGAAGTCGGCAATGTCTTCGCGCTCGCGGTGGGATTCGGCGGCCATGGCGATAAAAAGTGGGCGAAAGTGCTGGTCGATGCGTTTCACAGAATCGAGCCTTTGGACAAACTGCTCCTCCGTGGTTCTCTCTTCGGCGAGCGCGGCTTCTTCGCGGACAATGGCATGGGCGGCCTCCGCCGAGACGCCCCCGATGTAGCGGCCCGCGCTGGCCATGTCGCCGCGCTCGTAGGTTGTTCTCACGTCCTGGCCGCTGTCCGTCGCGGCCCCGCGTAGCGTCGCGAGCCATGGGGCTTCCAACTCCGTGGCGGTCGCGTTCCCGTGTGTCGACGCAGGCGCAGCGGCGGCTTCCTCGCCCTTCTCACGCAAGGCCGCGCGTTCAAGCAGCAAGCAGCGGACGTTGATGCCTTGGGGCAGCGGGTGTTTTGCACCAAGCGCGGCGCGGCTAGTCAGGGTGGAAATGATCCTACCGATCTTGTCGGCGTGTTCGGCAACGTAGTCAAAGATGATGAGGGTGTTGGCCTTGGGCTGCCACAAGAGCCAGTCGGGCTGGTGCGGGTCTTTGAAGCTAAAAAATCCGCAGTGCCAGTTTTGCCTATCGCGGCACAGTTGCAAAGCCAGGCGGCTCTTGCCGCTGCCCGGTGGGCCGACCCACAAATCCCACCCAAAGCCCGCGGGATTTCCCGGCGCGTGCTGCGTTTTGTCCAGCCACGCGTTCAGTTCAGCCAGTTCGGCCTCGCGCCCTACAACCTTAAGACGTTCGGTCTTGTAAACAAAGCGGTCGCGCTGCTTGTCGAGGTTCTTGTCAGGGAGGGTAAGGTTGGGGGCGTGGGCGTCCAGCAACGCGAGAAGGCTGGTGAAGTTGTTCTGCAGGTCGGTCTGGGCCTTTGGGGTTCGTTCGGCGAGCGTCCACACAAAGGAAATCGCATCGCGCATCCGTTGGCTTTCGCGCTGCACGAGCGCGAAGAGGCTTTGGTAGCGTGCATCATCGCGCTTGTCTTTGTCGCGGATGAGTTGGTGAATCCTGGCGAAGAGGATGTCGTCGAGTTGCGCCGAGCCTTTGGCAAATTCGGCCAACGCCGCTTTCATGTCTGCCAACTGGTCCTTAAGGTCTTGGAGACGCTCGGTATTCTTTGCTATCTGCAGGCTGGTCTGCGTGATCTCGTGCTTTGCGAATTCCATCAGCTTGCGCTGCTCGGCTAGCAAACGCAGCAACAGGCCCGGCCACGCCGGGTCGCCGTCAATCGCGGCGGTCTTGGTGACGGCGTAGAGGGCACGCGGGTAACGCACGGTCAGCACCGCGCCGATCTGGGGCCATTCGTCGTCGGAGAGTTGGGCCGCGCCTCTCTCAGCGATGGGTTCGAGCTCGCTGCGCCACATCGCCGCGTCCAGCACTGGCTGGGCTTCGATTTCCTCGGGGGCACCGTTGAAATAATCCGAGACTTTGCACTCTTGCAGGGCCGGGGGCAACGTGCCCTCGTCGCGATCCAGCCACTGTTTATCCACTGCGGCGGCCAACTTGGTGAGGACGGGGCGAAGGCCTGCGTTGGTTTTGTTGTCTTCCGCGTGGACACGCAACGCCAGCGCGATGGCCCGGCCCATCAGCCGGTGCACATCGGCGTTACTCAGGCCCCGCTGCAGTTCGTCCGCTTCACGTTGCAACGTGTCGGCGGACTTATCTGCGGCAGAAGAGAGCCGATTGATGCCGTATGCAGCCGCTTGGGTCATCATCGGGCGGATGAAACTGGTAAAAAGAGCCGGGCAGCCAGTTGCACCGCAGATGGCGTCAGCCGCTGCTCCGGCAATGCAGATGCCTGTGGTGGTTCGCAGACCGAGCAAACGTTGGGCGAGCGTGGGCGTCTTGGTCATGCGAATGCAATGGTGAACGTGCCTTTCCTGTTGAGGACCGAACACAGTGTGCGGGCTCCCTCAACACTATAGCAAATCAGCGAGAAAACTGTGCACGCTTGTAAAGTCGCTCCTCGCGGTCGTCGATGGCTCTGCCACATTGCCCCGCGTGCCGATTGACGGCTCGGGTAGCGGGGCAGCGTTTGCAGGCATGGTGCGTGCAGACACATGAGCGAGCCGCCGAATCCAACGAAAGAAGTACAGAGTCATGGCAGACTACATCCCCGGTCCCGACGCATCATTCCAAGCCTGGCAGTCGCAGTTTGTCACCTTTGCCAATGCCAACTTGGCCGCGCTCGGGCTTGTCGCGGCGGACATGACGCCCATCACCACCGCGCAGGCGGCGTGGACCACCGCCTTCCCCGCCCATGTTGCAGCCGTGAACGCAGCCAAGGCCGCCAAGCAAACCAAAGACGAAGCACGCGCCGCCTATGTCGCGGCGATTCGTCCCCTCGTCCGCCGCTTGCAGGCGTCGACGCTCGTGAGCAACGCCGAGCGCGAGAGCCTGGGTATCACCGTCGCCCAGACACCAACGCCCATCGGCCCACCGACCACCGCCCCCATCGTCAGCATCGAGTGCGGCAACCGCCTGCAGCAGACGCTCCGCTTTGTCGACAGCGCCACGCCCACCCGCAAGGCCAAGCCCGCGGGCGTGCTGGGCGTGGAGATCTGGAACAAAGTCGGCACGACCCCGCCAGCAGGCGAAGCCGACCTTCGCTTCGTCGCTGTCGATACCAGCGCGCCCTACGTCATGCAGTTTGATTCTGCCGATGGCGGCAAGACGAACTATGTGTGGATGCGCTGGGTCTCTCCCACGGGCGAGCGCGGGCCGTGGAGCGAGCAAGCACAGGCGAGCATCGCGGCGTGAGAAGAGTCTCAGCACAGAGACACAGAGACCGTGAGCAAGATGAGAAAGCAACGAGCGGGGATGCGCACGGCGCATCCCCGCTTTTGCGTTGCTGTGGCGCAATCCAACCAATCTCTTCCCTCATCTTGCTCATGGTCTCTGCGTCTCTGTGCTGACTCTTCTCCCCCGCCCCTCCCACACCCTCTATCCTCGCGCATGCCCCGTCCTCTCTCGCCGCTCTTTGACCCTGCGCTGGGCCCGCGCGTGGCTCCTTCCATTCTCAGCGCGAACTTCGCGCGCATGGGCGACGATTGCTCGCACGCGCTCGACCCAGCCGGCGGCGGGGCCCACTGGCTGCATCTCGACGTGATGGACGGGCACTTTGCCCCCAACCTCACCTTCGGGCCCGACCTCATCCGCGACTTGCGAAGCCGCTTGCCCGAGGCCTTTCTCGATGCGCACCTCATGGTGATGGAGCCGCAGCGATACGTGCAGGCATTTGCCAAAGCGGGTGCGGACTTGTTCACGTTTCACATCGAGGCTCTCTGCCCCCAGGCTCAGCGCGAGCCCTTTGGGAGCAACTGGTGGTGGACGACGCAGGTGGCCCCAGCAGTCCAGCGCGTGCAGCAGCTCGCCGCCAGCATTCGCGAGGCGGGCATGCGCGTGGGGCTGGCGATCAACCCCGGGTCGGCGTTTGCCGCGATCGAGCCGCTGCTGGGCGAGGCGGACATGGTGCTCGTCATGTCGGTGCGGCCCGGGTTTTCGGGGCAGGCGTTTCTCGATACCGTGCTGCCCATGGTCCGCCAGGTGCGCAGCAAGCTGGGCCCACATCAACGCCTGCAAATGGACGGCGGCCTGAGCGAAGCCACCGCCCCGGCCGCCAGGGCTGCGGGGTGCGACTGCATGGTCGCGGGCAACGCGTTCTTTGGCAAAGCCCCGCACGAGCGGGCGGCGGTGGTGCGGGCGATGTGCGGGAGCTAAGGCCGCACATTCGGAAACTGTTCGGACGTTCTCTGGCAGGTTGTGTTCACAGTTTCGGACCTTTCGCACTTGGCCAGATGCTGGTACACTATCTCTGGTCGCTCGCCCCCGGCATGATGCCCAGGGCACGCAAAGTCCGAACCTTTCGCAAGGAAGCCGCACCTGATGAGCAGCAACGCCCCGCTGGAGACAACCCGCTCGCAAGACCGCAGCGCGGGCTCGCCCGTGATTGTGGACGCCAAGCCCGCCAAGCCCGTGCAACGCACCTGGGCGCAGGTGATGGAACGCAAGAGCAGCGTGCCCGAGGGCGTGTGGCTGCGGTGCGACACGTGCAAGACGATGGTCTACCGGGGCAATCTGGAGGCGAACCTGCACGTCTGCCCCGACTGTGGGCACCACAACCGCATCAGCGCCCAGCAGAGGATTGCCCAGCTTGCCGATGCCGGGTCGTTTGTCGAGATGTTCGGCAATCTCGCCCCCGCCGACCCGCTCAAGTTCAAGGACCTCAAAAGCTATCCCGACCGTTTGCTCGCCGAGCAGGTGCGGACGGGCAACAAGGACGCGGTGAAGGCCGGCACCATGTTCATCAAGGGCCGCCAGGCGATGGTGGTGTGCCTGGACCTGACCTTTATGATGGGATCGATGGGCAGCGTGGTGGGCGAGACCATCACGCGGGCGATCGAGCTGGCGACCAAGGACGAGCTGCCTCTCATCATCATCAGCTGCTCGGGCGGGGCCCGCATGCAAGAGAGCGGGCTGAGCCTGATGCAGATGGCCAAGACCAGCGCGGCCTTGGCCCGATTTGACGACGCCGGGGGGTTGTTTATCAGCGTGCTGACCGATCCCACGACCGGGGGTGTCACCGCCAGTTTCGCGATGCTGGGGCACGTGATTCTCGCGGAGCCCAACGCCCTGATCGGCTTTGCGGGCCCGCGCGTGATTCAGCAGACGATCCGCCAAGAGCTGCCCGAGGGGTTCCAGCGGTCGGAGTTCTTGCGCAAGGCGGGGATGGTCGATCGCGTCGTGCCGCGGAGCCAGTTGCGGACGGAACTCGCCCGCCTCATCGACTTTGCGGGGCGGTAAATGCAAGCACCAATCAGCCCGGAGCAAGGAACGCACCGCGTGGGCGTGGGGAGCGCGATCGCGGCGGGGCTGCTGCACGCGTTGCTGTCGGCCCTTGTGGTGCCCGGGATCGCGGTGTGGGTCGCGGCGCTTGTGAGCGTTGCGCCGCTGGCGTGGCTCGCGGAGCGCATCGCCCAGGAGCTTGCATCGCGCGGCGAGGCTGGGGATGGCGCGCCGTGGCGCACACGGGCGCGGCGTGCGCTCGCGCTCATGGGCATCGTGTGGGCGTGCTGTTTGCCCAAAGAGTTGGTACACCACTGGTGGGTGCTGCAGATCACGCCCCTTGGCTTGCCGCCATTGATGGCGATCATGGCGTGCTGGCCTGCGGTGTTTGTGTTTGCGCTGGCGCGGGTGCGGGCCCGGGTGCCCAGAGTGCCCTTGGCGGTCGGTGCCGCGCTGCTGTGGGTGCTCATCGAGCTGTTTCGGGGTGAGGTGTTTGCGGGCGGGTATCGCTGGAGCCTGCTCGCGATGCCGCTGGTGCACGCACCGCTGCTGCGCGACGCGGGGAGCGTGGTGGGCGTGTATGGCGTCGGCGCGCTCGCGGCGGGCGTGGGCGGAGCGGTCGCGTGGGCAGTGCGGGTGCGCAGGCCCGCGGGGTTGCTGCATGTGGGGCTGGCTGCGGGCGTGTTCGTGGGCGTGGTGCTCGCCGCGCGGCTGGAGGCGATGGAGCCAAGCCGCGGCTCGCTGCGCGTGACGCTGCTGCAAACCAACGTGCCCCCCGACAACAAGGTCGAGTGGTCCATCGAAGATCAGGTGAAGGATTTTCTGCGGTTTGACGACATCCTCGCGTACTCGGCGGAGGCAAACCAGCAGAACCCGCCCGACCTCATCATGTGGCCCGAGACGATGGTCCCGGGCGGGCCCATCCATCCCGACGTCACCAAGGTGTATCGCGAACAGAACGTGGTGATCGCGGTGGACCCCAGCAAGGTGCCGGGCGTGAGCGCGATCAACATGTGGGAGTGGGCAGAGCTTCTGGAGCGCCAGCAGCGTGCGCTGGGCGCGCCGATGCTCGTGGGCGATGACACGCCCGTGGGCTTTCGGGTGACGGTGACCGACGGCATTTACGACTTTTCCTACAACGCGCGGTACAACAGCATGGTGCTCATCACAGACGGGAATGTGACGCGCGAACGCTACGACAAGATCGAGCCCACGCCCTTTGGTGAGCGCATGCCCGTCATCAGTGCGTGGCCCTGGCTCAAGAATCAGCTCACGGGGCTCGCTGCCCCGGGAATGCGGCTGGACCTCTCGAGCGGAACCAAGCCCACGACGTTTCGCATTCCAATCGCCCCGGGGCGGCGCACGGGCGTTGATGCGGCCCGCGTTGCGACGCCCATCTGCTTTGAGATCACGTCGCCCACGATCTGCCGGAAGCTGGCGTTTCGCGGGGGCGTGCGCCGCGCAGATGTGCTCGCAAACCCGACGAACGACGGGTGGTTTGGGAGCAGCATGATGGGCAAGCGCATGCACCTGGAGCACGCGCAGTGGCGCTGCTTGGAGCTTGGCACCGCGATGGTGCGGCCTGCGAACACGGGGCTGTCGGGCATGATCGACGATCGCGGGCGCGTGGTGCAGCTTGGGGTGCGGCACCCCTGGCCCGGCAAGGGCACTGTGGACGTTTCGCCCGGGCAGGACACCGATGGGTATCTGACGGTGGACGCGCCGCTGGGGACGCGAACGACCTTCTTCGCGCGCTTTGGGCATGGGCCCGCGTGGGTTGGCGGTGGGCTGGGGGCGGGGCTGTGTGTGTTTGCGCTGGCGGGCTTTGGGGCGCGCGGGCGGCGGGGGATTGACGGGCGTCGCTAGGGCCGCGGGATTTGCGGGGCGAACTTCGCACTTCGCAAGTACTTTCGCAGAGAGAGAAGAAACGGGGCAGGTTCGCGAAGGAGCGAGCTGAAAGCCGACAATACCATGCGCGAGGCCGGGCGACGTGCCGGCGTTCGCACCCGCAAGCAACACTTGGCAAGCAACACTTGGGAAGAATGAACACCATGGCTCGCAATCGCACCGTTGCCGTTCGGTCTGCCTCGCACGCGTTGGCGTGCTCGCTGTTGCTTTTGGCGTGTAGCGCCGGAGGGTGCAACATGGGCAACCCGCCCGATCGAGCTGGCGGCGCGGGCAAAACGCGCGGGGGCCAACCTGCTGCGGGGCCGCGCGGTGCGAGCACGGGCGATGCGCGATTGGCAGAGCTCAACGCGCCGGTGAGCGCGACGCAGCTTCGCGAGAAGGCACTCGAGACGATCGTGGGCTTTGCTCGCGATGAGAACGCGCAGGTGCGTGGGGCTGTGGTCGAGGCGGCGGGGCACTCGCCCCGGCGACTGCGGTCGATCATCGAGGCGGGCCTGAAGGACGAGAACGCGGGCGTGCGCACCATCGCGGCGACGGTCGTGGGGCGCACGCAGCAGCGCGACCTGCTCGTGGCGACGCGCCCGCTGCTGGAGGATGCGCAGGGCGAGGTGCGTGCCTCGGCGATCTTTGCACTCGCGAAGAACGGCGTGAACGTGAATCAGTCGCCCTTGGGTGCGATGCTGCTGAACGATGCTTCGCCCTGGGTGAGCCGGCAGGCGGCGTTTGTGATTGGCGAGCTGGGCAACAAGAGCGCGCTGCCCCTGCTGCAGAGCGCAGCCCGCACGCGCGTGGGCAACCTGCCCGCGGCGCAGCAGCGGCCTTTCCAACTCATGCTGACGGAGGCGATGGTGAAGCTGGGGGATGAGGCGCAGAAGCCCGCCCTGCGGGCTGCGCTGTTTCCGGATGGCACGAGCGATCTGGAGGGGATGGCGCTCGCGATTCAGATTCTGGGCGAGACGCGCGACCACGAGGCGAAAGGACAACTGATTTCCATCGTGCAGTATCGCGATGCGAACGGGCAGAGCTTTCCGGGTGAGATTCGCCTTGGGGCGGCGGCTGCGCTGACGAAGATGGGCAGCGGTGAGGGGGCGATCGCGCTCGCGGATGAGTATCTCTTCAGCAGCGACGAGAGGCTGCGGATGCAGGCTGCCAACGTGTATGGCGAGGTGCGCGGCACGCAGGCCTGGGGGAGGCTGAACAAGCTGATGAGCGACGCGAACCCGCTGGTGCGCGTGGCGGCGGCGAGTGCGGTGCTGAAGGCCTCCGCCCGGGGCGGATAACTCATTGGTTCTTCGCGAAGCGAACGGCAATCGGCACAGACCTCGCATTCGCACCGGCGTGCGCGGTGGTCCTGCTGCATGGCAGGGTGGGGCGTTGCCGATGACCTGGCATGGGTGCATTGAGACAACGCTTTGGGAGCAGGCGGACCGCGAGCAGCGCGGAAGCTGTAGCAACCTGCCCGGGCTGCGGAGCGGGGATAGAGGCTGATGACGTGAACATGCAGCAGGGCGTGGGGCTCTGCCGGGGTTGCAACAGGCTGACGCGCGTGGGCGAGCTTGTGTCGCAAGGGCCCGACTCGTCGCTGCTGGCATATGCGCAGGACGAACCGCCCGAGGGCGCTTGGGCGCATGATGATGGACGCGAGGTGGTAGTCGGCGCGAGCATGCGGTCGGTTGCGGGCTTCTTTGGCGCGCTGGCGTTTGGCTTGTTCTGGAATGGCATCGTGAGCGTGTTTGTCGCGGTGAACCTTGCGAGCACGCTGAACTTGCTGGGTGTGCGCGTGCCCCACTGGTTTCCGGCTCCGGTGATGAACGGCTCGACGATGGGCGTGGGGATGACGATCTTTTTGTGGCTATTTCTCACGCCGTTCATGGTGATTGGCCTGGCGGTGATCGGGGCTGCGCTTGCGGCGCTCATGGGCCGCGTGGAGGTGCGTGTGGGGGCGGAGGAGGGGCGGGTGTTTACGGGCATTGGCTCGCTTGGGTGGACGCAGCGCTTTGACCCGCGGCTGGTGACGCGGGTGCGGTACGAAGACAAGACGTGGACCGACAGCGATGGCGACAGGCGGCAGAAGGTGCAGATCGTGCTCGAAGCGGAGAAGCCCATCGCGTTCGGATCGTCGCTGCCTGTGGCCCGAAGGCGGTACGTCGCGGGCATGCTGGCGCAGGTGTTTCAGGCCTAGAAACATGCCAAGTTCTGAGCGGGGCGGCGCGGCAAGCGGGCTTATCCTTCCGCCCTTATGACAACCGCCTCGCCCGCCCACGCCTACACGCTCCGCGAACTGACCGACCTCATGCTGATCGAGGAGCGGCAGATCATGCAAGGGGGCGGCAAGAGCGCAATCGCGCGGCAGCACGAAAAGAAGCGGCTGACGGCACGCGAACGCATCGCGCTGCTGGTCGATTCGCCGCAGGCTGCGGGGGGCTTGGTGTTTCAGGAGCTGGGCTTGTGGTGTGCCTGGAATATGTATAAAGAGCACGGCGGCGCACCGGCGGCGGGGGTGGTGACGGGCGTCGGCAGCGTGCACGGACGGCGGTGCATGATCATCGCGAACGACGCGACGGTGAAAGCCGGGGCGTTCTTTCCGATGACGTGCAAGAAGATCATCCGAGCGCAGCAGATTGCGATGATGGCGAACATGCCGCTGATTTATCTGGTGGACAGCGCGGGCGTGTTTCTGCCTTTGCAAGAGGACGTGTTCCCGGATATGGACGACTTTGGTCGCATCTTTCGGCACAACGCGGTAATCAGCGCGATGGGGATTCCGCAGATCGCGGCGATCATGGGTTTTTGCGTGGCGGGTGGTGGCTATCTGCCCGTGCTGTGCGACACGCTCATCATGACCGAGGGGAGCGGGCTGTATCTTGCGGGGCCTGCGCTCGTGAAGGCGGCGATTGGGCAGGAGGTGAGCGACGAAGAGCTGGGTGGCGCGAGCATGCACGCGAGCGTGAGCGGGACGATTGACTTCAAGGAGAAGACGGATGAGGAGGCGATTGCGCGGATTCGGAGTTTGGTGAGCAAGTATTCTGCGTCGTCCAAGCAGCGTGCCTCGCTGCCCTCTGCTGCTTCACCTGCAAGCGACGCTCCATACCGCGTGTTTACTGATAGGCCCGGCGCGCAGTATGACGTGAAAGACCTGATTGCGTGCATTGTGGATGCTGCGCCCCACGCGGAGCGTGGGGGAACTCAGGGCGCGCATGCTGCGGATTTCGATGAGTACAAGGCAGACTTTGGGCAATCGATCGTCTGCGGCTATGCCAAGATCGGCGGGCATGCGTGCGGCATCGTTGCGAACCAGAAGAAGATCACGCAGAGCCAGATGGGCACGGGCCAGGGTGGGGGTAA
>JAIYDA010000015.1 GCA_027487735.1 Planctomycetaceae bacterium
GAAACCGACGACGAGCCGACGACCGATGGTCCAACGCATAACTGCGATCTCCGTTCTTGTGGGCACAAATGCCCGGATCAGATGCGGTCTTGCAAGCCACTGCGGATTGCACCGAAGTAGTGGTTAAGTCGAGTGTTGCGCGGTCGGACATTGACATCCCAATTGGAAAGCGTGGAGAAATAGTGCTACTTTCCGTGGATTTACACGGAGTCCAAGATGCGAAATACACAAACGGGTGGCATGCGTGGGATGCGTCGGGGAGTGCTCGGGGTGGTGGTGGGGGTGTCGCTGGTTACAGGCGCGAGCCTGGCGATGCGCGCGGGGGCGCAGGGGCAGGCGGGCGTGGGCGTGGCGGGTCGCGTCGCGACCGTGGACATGCTCACGCTCGTGGAGCGCGTGGTGATGACCGCGCCGTTCAAGGTGGAGATGGAGGCTCTCACTGGGCCGCTGGCTGCGGAGATGCAGGCGATTGCCGATCGTCAGGACGCGCTCGTGCAGCAGGCGACGGAACTGGACAAGGAGGGCGAGCAGTTCAAGACGATGCAGCAGGAGTACCTGGGACTCGACGAGCAGTTCAAGCAGCTTCGCACGAAGGTGCAGAGCGAGATTGATGGGCTCTCGGCGAAGCAGGTGCAGCGGGCCTTTGCGCAGGTGCGCGAGGCGGTGGATGCGCTCGCGAAGCAGGAGGGTTACACGCATGTGCTCGCGTCGCGCGATGCGGCGGCTGCCTTCCGCGCGGTGGACATTCCCAACACGCTGCAGGAGGTGCTGGCGAAGTCGGTCGTGGTGTCGCCTCGTGCCGACGACCTGACGGAGAAGGCGATCGATGCGCTGGGCGTGCGGGATGTGCAGCCGCAGACCGATGCGGAACCGAGCGGAGTGAAGGGGAGCGGGGAGCAGGGAGCGGGGAGCGGGAAGGAGTGAGGCGGAGCGCGGGGCGCTCGCGCCTTTGCGGCGTGCTTATCGCGGCTGGTTGGTCACGATGTCGCGCATCCAGTCGGCGACGGCTTTGGCGTGCGTGAGCGTGATGAGGTGCTTGGCGCCAGGGAGGGTGGTGGTGGCCTCGCGCTTCACGTCGGGGATGATGGCGTCGTGCTCGCCATGGATGTGGTGGATGGGCACTTCGTAGGCTTCGTCGCGCTTGGGCTGCAAGGTGTGGATGCTGGCGATGATGCCGCGGGGCGTGCCGCGCCAGCGGGCACATGCCCATGCAGACCACTTGAGGAAGTCGGGGTCGTTGTCCTTCGCCATCGCGACGAGCAGCTCTGTCGAGGCAGCGTCGAGCTGTTCTTGGCGAGCAAAGTGGCGGGCGTAGGGGCCAAACAGCGGGCGCTGCAGAAAGCCCGGGATGATCGCGCCCATGCGCTGCTGGCGGTGGAAGGCGGGCAAAAGCTGGTGCGTGCCGCGCACGCCGCAGATGAGCAGCAGGCCCGCGGGCTTGGGAAAGAGAGCGTGCACCATCTCGAGCGCGACTTGCCCGCCAAAGCTAAAGCCGCCCAGGAAGTAGCGCTCGCTGGGGCGACGACGGGCGCGGGGGGCGGTGGCGTGCTCGGCATCGAGGCGGTCGAGGTCTTTCCGCACGACCTGCGCCATGCGCACGGCGTAGGCCTCCAAAGGCTCTTTACGGTGCGGCGCGAGCCAGCCTGGGGTGCGGATGGTGTGGATGTGTGGCTGCAGCGGTGCGAAGAGGCGTTTGTCGGCCGCGAGCCCAGGGAAGAGAAAGATGGGCGGCAGGCGACGCTCGGGCCCGGCTTGTGCGGGGGCTGCGTCAGCGGCTTGCCAGGGGGCTTCGTGCACAGCTTGGAGCGGGTCTTTGGGCATGAGCGGCGATGGCGAGCGTAGCGGTGGGGGCGGAGCAGGCGATGGAGCAACTTAGCGGGTCTGTTCCCAGCTCCAGAGCAGGCTGGCGTCGAGGGGCGTGATGTTCGCAGCAGCGAGCAGGCGCTGCGCGAGGCGATCCATCGCGATGCGCTGCAGGCGGAGGGTTGCACGCGCTTGGGCTTGCTCTTGCGAGGTGCTTTGGCCCTGTGATGGCGTGGCTGGGGTGCGGGCCTCGAGCAGCGCGATCGCAAAGCCCGCGTCGAGCGCGAGCACGCCCGAAACTTCCCCCGGCGCGAGCTGCGCGAGCGCGGTGCGGAGGGCGAGGGGCACGGCGGGGTCTTCGGCAGAGACGCCCTCGATGAGACCCCCGGCGCTGGCAGATGGATCGGTGCTGCTGCGCTGCGCGAGCACGCTGAGGCGCGCGGCCCTGCCCAGCGGGTCTTGATCCATGAGCACCTGCTCGCGCGCGGACTGCGCCTGGGCCTGGCTGGGCACGACAAGCAGGCGGATGCGGGCGCGATCGCTCTGCAGCAGCGCGAGCTCGCGGCTGACGTCGGCCTGCGTCGGTGCAGCTTCTTGCGCCACGAGGGCGCGGAGCATCGCGGTGCGGCGGAGCTGGGCGAGGTATCGTGCGGGGCCCAGCGCACGACGGGCACGCACCTGCGTGAGCAGGCGGCTGGCATCGTCGGGCGTGGTGCTTGCTTCGGTTGCGATGCTTGCGAGCAGCAGTGATTCTTCCTGGGCTTGCCAATCTGCGGGCAGGGGCATGCCTGCCACGGAGAGCTGCTGCTCGAGCAGCGCGTCGAGCGCGGCTTCTTCCAGGGCTTGCGGGCCGGCAAGCTCGAAGAGTGCGGGCAAGAGTGCGGCTTGCGCGAGGGGTTGGCTGTTGAGGAGTGCGGGCGTGGGAACCCGCGCGGCAGGGCCCTGCGTGGTTGGGTTGCCCGCGCCCGGTCGCGATGGACCTGTGCCTGGTGCTGCGCAGCCACCGGCGTGGCAGAGCACGAACGCAAGGACGGCGGGCGCAACGCCCGCGAGCGGGCTCGCCTTGAGAGACGGCGCGGGGCAGGGGGACGACGCAAGCGAGCGGAGGAGCATCGCAGCATTCTTGCACGCCTGCGGATGCGCCGCGTACGCTGGCGGGTGCTGGCCCCAAGTGGGCGAGCGGGCTTGGAGAAGACACCAGTTCCATTCCTGTGCGGAGGCACCCATGCGCGTTCTCGTTGCGGACAAGTTTGAGAAGGCAGGGCTCGATGGGCTCGCGGCCCTGGGCTGCGAGGTGGTGAGCAACCCCAACGCCGGTGCCACGGGCCTTGCGGGCGTGGTTGCGATGCACGACCCCGACGTGCTGGTGGTGCGGAGCACGAAGGTGCCCGCGGCGGCACTCGAGGGAGCGAAGAAGCTGAGGCTCATCATCCGCGCGGGCAGCGGGGTGGACAACATCGACGTCGGAACCGCGAAGGCCAAGGGCGTTGCGGTGGCAAACTGCCCGGGCATGAACGCGGTGGCGGTTGCGGAGCTGACGATGGGCCTGCTGCTCTGCTGCGATCGGCGGCTTGCCGATCAGTGTGCCAGCGCACGCGCGGGGCACTGGAACAAGAAAGAGTTTGCGAAGTCGCGTGGGCTCAAGGGCCTCACGCTGGGCGTCGTGGGCGTGGGCAACATCGGGCAAGAGGTCATCAAGCGAGCCGTGGCCTTTGGCATGCACGTGGTGGCATGGAGTCGGAGCATTACTCCTCAGCATGCGGCGGCGCTGGGGTGCGAGTTTGGCGGCATCGACACGCCCGCGCTGCTCTCGCTCGCGAAGCGTGCGGACGCGATCAGCGTGCACCTGCCGCTTGCGGACAGCACGAAGAAGCTGTTTGGCGAGGCGTTCTTCGAGGCGATGAAGCCCGGGGCGTACTTCATCAACACGAGCCGCGGGGGCGTGGTGGACGAGGCGGCGCTGCGAGCTGCGGTCGCGAGCAAGGGGCTGCGGGCTGGGCTGGATGTGTTTGAGGTGCAGCCCAGCGAGGGCGAGGCGAGCGGGTGGAACAGCCCCACGCTGCAAACTCCGGGCGTGTATGCCACGCACCACTGCGGCGCAAGCACCGATCAGGCGCAGCTTGCCGTGGCGGAGGAGACGGTGCGCATCGTGAGAGTCTTCGTGCAGGATGGGCGCGTGGTGAACGAGGTGTGAGGCGGGCGGGAGCGAGGCTGGGCAGGCGAAGGCAGGGCACGCGGAATGCAAGCCCGGAAAAGCCCGCGTATCCTCGCCCCGCATGAGTGGCCCAACGCAACGTTCTTCCACGCCCGTCGTCAGCAACATCCGCAAGGGTGCGGTGCACCAGTGGTCGCGCACGCTCATCCCCACGACGCGCGAGGCGCCGAAGGACGCGGAGGTGCCCAGCCACGTGCTGCTGCACCGCGCGGGGTTCATCCGCCCGGTCGGCGCGGGCATTTATGACTACCTCCCCCTCGCGCACCGCACCATCAACAAGATCTCGGCGATCGTGCGCGAGGAGATGGAAGCCGCCGGCGCGAGCGAGCTGCTCATGCCCGCGCTCGAGCCCTTTGAGCTCTTCAAGGACACCAAGCGCGACGAGGCCTATGGCGACAATCTCTTCCGCGTGATGGACCGCAAGAAGCGCATGAACGCCCTCGCGCCCACGCACGAGGAGGTCATCACCGAGCTCATGCGCGGCTGCATCAGCAGCTACAAGCAGCTGCCGCTGAACCTGTTTCAGATTCAGACCAAGTTTCGCGACGAGGCCCGCCCGCGGGCCGGGCTGCTGCGCTGCCGCGAGTTCTTGATGAAGGACGCGTACAGCTTTCATAGCAAGCTCGAAGGGCCCGGGGGCCTGAACGAGACCTACGACGCGATGTACGCCGCGTACACGAACATCTTCACGCGCTGCGGGCTCGACTTCTCTGCCGTGGAAGCCGAGAGCGGGCCCATCGGCGGTAGCGCGAGCCATGAGTTCATGGTGAACTGCGCGAGCGGCGAGGACACCGTGCTCAAGTGCAAGGCGAGCGGCTATGCCGCGAACGTGGAGAAGTGCGAGATCGGCCCCCGCAAGGCGCCGAGCGCGGGCTACTTCGTGGGCGAGCCCACGGGCACGCTGGAAGAGGTGCACACGCCCGGATTGCCCGGCATCGAGGACGTCGCCAAGCACATGAAGGTGAAGCCTGAGAACATGCTCAAGACGATCGTGTTCAAGGTCGAGTCGACGCCCGAAGAGAAGGCGAAGTTTGGCGAGGAATGGATCATCGCGGTGGTGCGAGGCGACCACGACGTGAACGAGGGCAAGGTGCGCGACATCAGCGGCTGCAAGATCGCGCTGGCAGACCCCAAGGAAGCGGAGGCCAAGGGCTTCGCGATTGGGTTTGTGTCGCCGCGTGCTGCGGTTGGGAAGGCGGGCGTGCTGCTGCTGGTCGATCGCGACGCTGCGGTGGGCTTCGACGATGCCAAGGGCAAGTCGATGTTCTGGGTGACGGGTGGCGACAAGAAGGACTACCACATCAAGCACTTCAACTGGGTGCGCGACTTTGGGAAGGACCCGCTGGCAGCCCAGGCCCACGCCGCCGACAAGGGCTACGCGCAGGGTGGGTTGCGCGGGGGCGACAAGTATCTCGTCGTGGGCGACGTGCGCAACGCCCTCGCGGGCGACCCCAGCCCCAGGGCCGCGGGCAGCAATCTCGAGACCGGTCGCGGCATCGAGGTGGGGCACATCTTTAAGCTGGGCACCAAGTACAGCGAGGCGATGGGCCTGCAAGTGCCCGACGAGAAGCAGCAGCGTTCGACGGTCATCATGGGTTGCTACGGCATCGGTGTTTCGCGCACGATGGCGGCGTGCGTCGAGATGAGCCACGACGAGAACGGCATTCTGTGGCCCGTGGCCCTTGCGGCCTACCACGTCGTGCTCACGATCATGGACGTGGGCAGTGCTCGCCAGCAGGCGGAGGCGAAGCAGCTGGCGACGCAGTTGAGCGCACAAGGGCTCGACGTGCTGATCGACGATCGCGACGAACGCCCGGGCGTGAAGTTCAAGGACGCCGACCTCATCGGCATCCCCGTGCGGCTCGTGCTGGGCGACAAAGCCCTGGACGCGGGCGGCGTGGAGTTCAAGCTCCGCAAGGACACGCAAGGCAAGGGCGGCGTGGTGGCGATGGGCGAGGTGGTGGCGGCCGTGGTGGGGGCGGTGAATGGGTGAGGCGTGCGTGCCTGACGCACGCACACCGCGCGAAGGGGTTCGAGATTCATGCAGACGCGTGTGAGCCAGCAGCGCGTCGTTCGTTCGTCGCGGTCTCGCCGCAACGCCACCCTCCGCGCCTCCCTCGCCCTCGTCTTTGGCCTCCTCGCCATCGTCTTCTTCAGCGTCTTCTTCGGCTCGTGCGTTGGCTGGGTGGCGCTCATCCTGCCGTTCGTTGCCGCATATGTCGTGTTTGAGCTCTTCACGGTGCGAGAGTCGCTCGACCAGACTCCCGAGCTTTTGTGGCGGGGCATCTGCCCTGGCTGCACCTATCCGCTGCTGCGGAGCGGCAGCGCGCTCGCCCAGGCCGTGCCCGAAGCACGCACGCGGGCTGCGCTCTCCAGCCACGAGCGCGTGGTGCGGTGCAGCGAGTGCGGTGCATCGTGGGACCTCGCGCTCGCGAGCGAGAGCACGCGCGACGCTGTCCTGCCCGGCGCACGCGAGTAGGGGGGCTTGCCTCGCGCAAGACAGCAGCGCAGGCGAACAACGCCGTGCAACCGAACTGCGTCACAACCGCCCTGCCCAAGAGCACTCCCCCGCCCAATCGCACTACCCTTCCTCCAGTGCGAGCACGTGCCTTCACCCTCATCGAGCTTCTTGTGGTCATCGCGATCATCGCGATCCTCATCGCGCTCGTGCTCCCCTCGCTCGCGAGCGCACGCGAGAACGCCCGCGCGGTTGTCTGCCTGAGCAACCTCCGCAACATCGCAATCGTCTGCCGCAGCTACGCCGACGATCACAAGGGCCTCTCGCCCGCACTGGGCCAGCCCTACACCGACGTGCCCAACTGGGCCCTCGTCGTGCAAGCAACCGCCCGAGACGACTCGACCACAGGCAACGAGGCCTTTACTCCGCGCGGCGTGCTCGTGTGCCCCAGTGCGGCTCGCGTGCTGGGTGCTGGCATGACGCGCACCTACGGCATCAACGCCACAGGCCTCGCCGGCGCACCCGGAGACCGCGCGAACTTCGACGACATCGCAGCCCCCGCCCACATCCGCATGGACCTCGTGGCGTTCCCATCGCAAACCCCGCTCATCTTCGACACGGGCATCGCCGTGCCTCCCACGGGCGATGCCCCGCCCCCCACGCGCACCGCAAGCGTGCTCGACCTCCGCAACGCAACACACCGCGACCGCAGACTTGCCCGCTACCACGGCTCACGCCGCACGTTCCACTTCGTCGCATTCGATAGCAGCGGGGGCCCGAGCACGCCTGATCGCGATGCCGACCCTGCGAGCCCAACGCAGCCCCTGCCCGCAGGCGTGCGAGCCGCGTGGCTCACGCCCCTGCCATAACACAAGCGCATCGAGCAGGCCCATCGTGCAGGTCCGTGTGACCCGACGCGAGCGATGCGAGTGATGCGAGCAAAGCCCGCGAAGCGCCAATGAGTGGCAACCAACGCTCAACGCAAACGGCCCGCGCCGAAGCGCGGGCCGTCTGTGAGCAATCAGAGGAACATCCAGCGTTCTTACCGCCGATCGCGCCCGCCGCGATCACCACCACGCCCGCCGCGGTCGCCGCCGCGACCACCACGGTCGCCACCGCGACCGCCGCGATCACCACCGCCGCCCGTGCGCTCGGCGGGCACGTAGGTCTCGCCGCGCTCTTCCATGATGACGGCCTTGCGGCTGAGCTTGATGCGGCCCTGGTCGTCGACGAGGATGACCTTGACCTTCACGGTGTCGCCCAGCTTCACGACATCGCCCGGGCTTTGCACATAGCCATCGGCAAGCTCGGAGACGTGGCACATGCCATCGGTGCCCGGCGCGAGCTCGATGAAGGCACCAAAGTCCTTCATGCTCACGACCTTGCCCTCATACACGGTGCCAACCTTGATCTCCTCGCACAGAGCCTCGATCTCGCTGCGAGCGCCGTTGATCGACTCGCTGCCCACGCCCGCCACCTGCACGGTGCCGTCGTCGTCGACGTCGATCGTGACCTGCCAACGCTCCTGCAGCCCGCGGATGTTCTTGCCGCCCGGGCCGATGAGCTTGCCGATCTTGTCGGGCTCGATCTTCAGCGTCACGACGCGCGGTGCATACTTGCTCAGCTCGCCGCGCGGGCCCGCGATGATGCGCTCCATGATGTCGATGATCTCAAGCCGACCCAGGCGGGCCTGCTCGAGGATGCGCCCGATCTGCTCGATGCTCAGCCCGCGGGTCTTGAGGTCGAGCTGGATGCCCGTGATGCCGTCGCGCGTGCCCGCGACCTTGAAGTCCATGTCGCCATAGAAGTCTTCTTCGCCCAGGATGTCGGTCACGAAGATCTCGTTCTTGTCGTGCTCGTCGGCAAAGCGGCCCACGCTGATGCCCGCGCACGTGGCCCGGATGGGCACGCCCGCGTCCATGAGTGCCAGGCACCCGCCGCACACGCTCGCCATCGACGACGAGCCGTTGCTCTCCGTCACGTCGCTCACGATGCGGACCGTGTACGGGAAGGCATCGGGCGTGGGCATGATGGGCAGCAGGCTGCGCTCAGCGAGCGCACCGTGCCCGATCTCGCGCCGGCCCGGGCTGCTGATGCGCTTCACCTCGCCCGTGCTGAAGGGCGGGAAGTTGTAGTGCAGCGTGAACTTCTTGCTGTACTCGGGCAGCAGGCCATCGATGATCTGCTCGTCCTTGCCCGTGCCCAGCGTGACGGAGCAGATGGTCTGCGTCTCGCCGCGCTGGAAGAGTGCGCTGCCGTGGGCGCGGGCGAGGATGCCCACCTGCCCCGCCAGCGGACGGATCTCCTTGGGGGCGCGCCCATCGGCGCGGATGCCCTTGTCCACGATCAGCTTGCGCGTCAGCTTCTCGTCCAGGCGGCTCATGGCGTTGCGGGCCATGCTGCGCTGCTTCTTGCTCTCTTCCATGTCCTTGATGCTGCCGTCGGTGCGCACCGGGAAGTAGGTGTCGAGCGTGCGCTTGAAGAGCTCGGCGATCTTGTCGTTGCGCTCCTTCTTGCCCTTGATCTGGCGGTGCTGCAGCAGCTCCTTCTCGGCAAGGTGCCGGACCTTCTCGATGATCTCGGGCGTGGGCAGGTGCAGCTCGCCGTCCACCTTCTTCTTGCCCGCCTTGGTCGTCAGCTCCGCGATCATGTCGAGCAGGGGCATGATGCCGTTGCGCAGGCCAAACTCCAGCCCGCCGTGCACGCCCTCCTCGTTCACCTCAGCCGCGCCGACCTCGATCATGTTCAGGCCGTCCTTATGGCCCGCCACGACGATGTCCAGGTCGCTGTAGTCCAGCTGCGTGACCGTGGGGTTGATGACATACTGCGGGCCCATATCGGTGTGGATGCGACCGACGCGAACCGTCGCGGTGGGACCCTCGAAGGGAATGTCGCTGATCGCGAGCGCTGCGCTGCTGGCAACGCACGCCAGCACGTCGCTGTCGTTCTCGCCATCGTGGCTGAGCACGAAGACCTGGATCAGCACCTCATCAAGGAAGCCATCCGGAAACAGCGGGCGGATCGGGCGATCGATCATCCGCATGGTGAGAATTTCTTTCTCGCTGGGTGGGCCTTCGCGCTTCTTGAAGCCGCCCGGGAACTTGCCCGCAGCGCTCGGACGCTCGCGGTAGTCGACCGTGAGCGGGAAGAAGTCGATGCCATCGCGCGGGTTCGCGCGAACGACCGTCGCGAGCACCGTCGTCTCGCCATAGGTCGCGAGCACGCTGCCGCCCGCCTGACGGGCGATTGCGCCCGTCTCAAGCGTCAGGGTGCGACCGCCAATCTCGCGCGTCACGCGAGTGGTGCCTTGGGTGATATCAATCATCGTTGCCATACCAAACCTCTTTGTGCCTGGGGCACAGCTGTGCCGGGGTGCGCCCGATTGCGCATCCACGGCGGGTGAAACATGGTGTGCAGTGGGGAAGAAAACCTGCCACAGGGCCCAAGCAAAGATTTGCCCGGGCCTCGCGCCAGCTCACGCGTGCGAAGTTGGGCGGCCCCGCGTGCTGCGCTCGCTCGCCAAGCCCCGCGAGGCTGCACCATGGGCACAGCACCGCAAGCAACCAAGCGACGGAAACCAACACAGATGCGGAGTGGAATCACACACGAAGGGGCAGAAGGCATCGGGCAGAAAAACCGTGCGAAAGAGCGGCCAGAAAAACAAACCCGCAAGGCCAGCAAGATCATTCGGGCCAGCGCGCCTGCCGCCCGGCTCGTTCGCACGCTTCACTGCGCGGTGCCCACTGCCACCTCGGGGGTACGCACATGGTTCCACGCCGCACCGATGCCGAAGCCTTCGATGCAGCAGACGGGCGTGAGGCCGCACCGTCCACCTTCTTCCTTTGCACACAAAAAACAAACCGGCCCGCTGCGAGGGGCAGCGGGCCAGATGACGTTACTTGCGGAGGCCCAGGCGGGCGATCAGCTTGGAATAGCTCTCGGGCTCGTTCGCCGCGAGATACCGCAGAAGGCGGTTGCGCTTGCCGACCATCATCAGCAGGCCGCGGCGGCTGTGGAAGTCCTTGTCGTTGCCCTTCAGGTGCTCCGTCAGCGCGTTGATGCGCGCCGTGAGCAGCCCGATCTGGACTTCGGGCGAGCCCGTGTCCGTGGGGTGGCGACGGTTGGAAGCGACGGATTGTTGACGTTCTTCAGCGAGCAGAGCCATTCGAATCCTTTACAAAGTTCTTGGCCTCAAATATAGGCCCGCTTCGGTGCGTTGGGCAAGCCCCGCCCCGCGATCGACCTCGCCAACCCCCAGCCTTCCGTCCCGATCCGCCCCAACTCACGGTTGTGCGGGCGTTTGGGTTTCTGGTGCCTTCGTGTCCACCGTTTGGGGTGGCAATCCCACCCACCGCAGCCGATACACCCGCCCCACCGGCAAGTCCGCCGAGAAATACACATGCCCATCGGGCCCCTGCGCCACGTCCACGGGCCGGGCAATCGCCTGCCCATCCGCCAACGTCGAGACCAGCGTCTGGTATCCGAAGGGCTTGCCGCCAAACGACTTATCTTTGTCAAACAGCACCCGACCCACCTGATACCCCGCCCGCTCGCTGCGATTCCAGCTCCCCCGGCTTGCCACGATCGCATCCCCCGCAAAGTCCGCGGGCAGCGAAGTTGGCACCCCGGGCTCAACAAACGCGAATGAGTTGCTCGCCCAGTGGGCCCCAAAGCTCCAGGCGGGCACCACCGTCTGGGCGGCAAGCTGCAAGATGTCCTCGCGCTCGCGATACTCGTTGCGAGGCACCCGACTGCCCGTGATGAACGGGTGCCCATAGAACTTGCCCAGCTCGTAATGGTTGAACTCGTCGGGCGGATTGAAGTCGGTGATGGGTTGCCCCACGTCCGCGCTCTCACCAAAGGTCTTGCCAAACCAGTCGCTGCCGTGGTCCACGCCCCACACTTCGCTCGTGCCCGGTCGCAGGCGCAGCTTCTCGGTGTTCCGCACGCCCGACGCGAACAGCGTCTTGTCGCTGCCCGTGAGCGAGTACCTCCAGATCTTCTGGCGGTCGGTGGTCGTCTCATCGGTGATGTTCTCGCTATCGCCAATGCTCGTGTAGATGTGCTCGCTTGTCACGAGGATCGAGCGCCACCAGTGCATGCCGCCACTGGGCAAGTCGCTCAGCACGGGCAGCAAGCTCTCCACCTTGCCGTCGCCGTCCGCGTCGCGGGTTTGTACGATCGCCGAGCTGGTGCTGAACCAGAGCGTGGGCTTCTCGAGCGAGTCGGGCGCGGGCGTGTGCCAGCAGAGCCCGTGCACGCCCGGCACGTCCGTCACATACGGGCGCAGCGACTCATACACCCCGTCCCCATCGCCATCCGTCATCACCAAGATATCTTCAAACCGCGGGCGTGAGATGAACAGCCGCCCGTCGGGCGCAAACTCGATGAAGCGTGTCCCCTCCACGCGAGGCACCGCAGGCTCGACCACGAACCCCTCGCGCACCGTCATGCGGGCGATGTCCGCGAGCGCCTGCGTCAGCGACGCGTCAATGTCCGCCGGCACGCCCGGATAGCTCAGCCGAATCGCCGAGCCGTCCGTGCCCTGAGCCGTGACCTGTGCTTGCGCAAGCCCGGTCACGCCCAACATCGCCAGCACCAAGCTGCCACGCAAAGAACACCGTGCAAACCGCGGATGCATCATGCCCAAGCGTACGACGCAAAAACACGACACCGCGCGGCTCGTGCCCGCGCGGCGTGCGTACCCAAGCTGTCGGGTCGGGTAGATTCTCGAATGGGTTCTTGCTGTCGCCATCCCCTTCAATCGCTCACAGTGTCTCAGCAACAAGCCCCGTCTGCTTCCACTTCTTCAGCTTCAGCCCCAGCGTCCGCACGCCGATGCCGAGGGCGTGGGCCGTCTTCTGGCGGTGGCCCTTGAAGCGCACCAGCGTCTGCACGATGGCATCGCGCTCGATGTCCTCAAGCTGGCGCACGCTGCCCCCCTCGGTCATCGCGCTGATCGTGCTCAGCACGCTCTGCAGGCCCGTGTGCTTGGCTTCAAGCTGCGAGTGGGCGTGCATGTTCAGCGCGGGCGGCTGCGGCGCAGGCTGCATGTTCTGGGCTGTAAAGCTCAGCCAAGGCGCCACCAGCTCACGCGAGATCGTCCGCGTCTGCCCGCTCTCGCCCAGCCCCGCGAGCACGACCGCGCGCTCGCAGATGTTCTGCAGCTCGCGCACGTTGCCGGGCCAGCGATATTGCATCATCAGCTCCATCGCCGAGGCCTCGACCGCCGGGATCGCCCGCCCCTCGCGCGTGCAGAACTCCGCGATGAAGTGCTTCGCCAGGTCGGGCACGTCCTCGCTCCGCTCGCGCAGAGGCGGGATAGCGATGGGCAGCACATTCAGGCGGAAGTAGAGGTCCTGGCGGAAGTCGCCCTTTGCGCAGCTCGCGGGCAGGTCGCGGTTGCTCGTGGCAATCACGCGCACGTCCACGCCGATGGACATGCTGCTGCCCACACGCTCGAACGCACGCTCCTGCAGCACACGCAGGAGCTTCGCCTGAATCGCCGGCGCCACCTCGCTCACCTCGTCCAGCAGCAGCGAGCCATTGTCGGCAAGCTCAAAGCGCCCCTTGCGCAGCTTCTCTGCGCCCGTAAACGCCCCGCGCTCATGCCCAAACAGCTCGCTCTCCAGCAGGCTCGTCGAGAGAGCCGCGCAGTTGACCGCGAGGAAGGAGTGCGCCCCGCGCTGGCTGCTCTCGTGGATGGCCTTCGCCACCACTTCCTTGCCCACGCCGCTCTCGCCCGTGATGAGCACCGTGCCGCTGCTGCCCGCCACGAGGCGAATCTGCTCGCGCAAACGCGTGATCGCGGCCGACGAGCCCACGAGGCGATCCACGCCCGTGCGATGCAAGCTCCCCTCTTGCCCGGGCCCGATGGGCTTTGCGCGCCCTGGCACGCTCTGCATCGTGGGCGTCAGCCCCGCGTTCACACGCAGCACCGCGTTCTCGCGCACCAGCCTGCGGTGCTCCACCGCGCGCTTCACCGCGATCACCAGCTCGTCGCCCTCGAAGGGTTTGGTGAGATAGTCAAACGCGCCGAGCTTCATCGCCTTCACCGCGGTGTCGATGGTGCCAAACGCCGTCATGAGAATGACGGGCAGATCGTCGTCGATCGTGCGCACCTTCTCCAGCAGCTCCAGCCCCGAGAGGCCCGGCATGCGCATGTCCGTCACCACGCAGTCGGGGCGGGCCTTGGCGATCTGCTCGATCGCTGCGGTGCCATCCGCCACCATCTGCACGCGAAACCCCGCACGCTCCAGGGTCGTCGCGACGCTGTCGCGCATCATTTCCTTGTCATCCACAATCAGCACGTTCTTCATGGCATCTCCAGGCTTGGGTAAGGTCATGGGGGTCAGGTCGTGGGCTTGAGTTCTTGCGGTCCAGCGATTGCTGCTCATCCTTCACTGCGAGGACGTTGGGTTCGCTCTTGCAGGTCGCTCGTGGTTCGTCGTCGTGTCGGCGCTGCCCGCGCGTTGCCCGTCGGTGGTACATCGGGCTGGGCTTGTTTTCCTCGCCTCGTGCCCGCAAGGGTCTTCGCGCCTCGCACCACCACCGCCTGCGGTGCATCGCTCTCGTTCGTCGGTGCCTCCGCAGCCATCGGCAGCACGATGCTCACGCACGCGCCCAGCGCCGCACCAAACTCGCTCGCGTTCCGCACGCTCACACGCCCCGCGTGCGCATCGACGATGCGGTGCACGATCGCCAGCCCCAGCCCCGTGCCGTGCTGACGCGTCGTAAAGAACGGGTTGAACATTCGCGGCACCACCTCGGGCGCGATGCCCGGGCCCGTGTCGATCACGCTCAGCACGCACGCCCCCACGCGCTTGCCGCTGCCAAACGCCAGCCGCGTTGCCCGCGCCTCGATCGTCACCTCGCGCACCGGGCTCGCATGCTCGTGCATCGCCTCCACCGCGTTGCGCACGATGTTCGCGAGCGCCTGCGACAGCAGCGCGCCATCGCACGCAAGCCGCACCCGCTCCTCCTGCGCCACATCTCGCGCAATGCGCACGCTCGCCATCCCCGCCACGCTCGCGTGCGTCAGGTGCTCCAGCGCCCCGTCGATCACGCACCGCGCATCGCACTCGCGCGTCCGCACCCGAATCTCCCGCGCAAAGCTCAGCACGTCGCCCACGATCGCCTCGACAGCCCGCGTCGCGCCGCGAATCTTGCGGGCAAGCTCCTGCTGCTGCGGGCTGTGCGCAAGGTCCTCCTCCAGCATCGTCGCATACAGCCGAATGCCCCCCAGCGGGTTTCGCACCTCGTGCGCAATGCCCGCCGCCATCTCTCCCAGCGCCGCAAGCCTGCGTCCGCGCTCCACGGCTTCATTCGCCTCATGCAGCTCGCGGCGCAAGCGCGTCACTTCGCTCGTGAGCGCCTCGTGCGTGCTTTGCAAGCGCGTCGCTGCTGCGTTGAAGGCCTGGAGCAGGTCGCCCATCTCGGCGTGATTGAGCGTGCCAGCCGGTAGCGTGCCAGCCGGTAGCGTGGCGGCAGGCAGCGATGCCGCCGAGCCCTGCACGGGCGGAGCCTGCTCCAGCGAGGTTGGCGTGCTCTGCTGGCTCATCCCATGATGTCCTGCGCCATCGCGTCGCTCGGGCCCGCCTGCGCATACGCCCCCAGCGCACGCGTCGAGCCCCGCAGCTCCGCCAGTTCCTGCTTCGCCGCTTCCATCCGCTGCTGCATCAGCCGCAGGTCGGCTTCGTCCTGCGTCCGCACCTGCGTTGCCATCTCGCGCACTCGGGCCCGCAGCGCATCGCACCCGGTGTGCGAGCTGGCGGGCTGCGCCTCGCACCACGCGTCGAGCGAAACCAGCTCGTCGATCAGTACCTGCCGCTGCGTGAGCAAGTCGGGCAGCGGGCTCAGGTCCTCCGTCGCGAGCACGCCGCGCTGCTGCATCGCCAGCGAGGCAAGCCCCTCCAGCAGCACCACCTGCCGCTCGCGGACGGTGCGCACGCTGCGTGCGGGCTCCTTCGTGTTGGCAACGCCTGGTCGGGGCTCATTCATCGCCAGTGCCCTCCCCCGCGCTCGCGCGCTGCCCATCCTCGCTGCCTTGCGCGGGGTCGTTGCTCGCAAGCCGCGCCTGGGCAGAGAGCCACCGCTCCCACTCGCGCCGGCTCATGGGCAGGCTCGGGTCGTTCCACACGCTCTCGGGCAGGCTCTCATAGAACTTCTTGGCGCGAGCATTTGCAACCCGGGCCCTGTCCCACTCTTCCTGCGCCATATACGCGCTCACGATCTGCGTGAGCGCCACGAGCGAGGCGGGGTCCTTCGCATACCGCTCGCGCGCCGCCTCATAGTGCCGAATCGCCACGTCATAGTCGCGCTGATCAAACGCGCAGTCCGCGCGATAGAAGTAGCTGTTGCGCAGCGCAACGTCCTGCAACTCGCTGCGCTCTTCCAGCCCCTCCAGCCCCGCGATCACTTCCTCGTACAGCCCCGCCGCCCGCGTGAGTCGCTGCGCACGCAGCGTGCGCAGCTCGCGCGCATCCGTGTCGGGCAGCGCACCCGCCAGCGTGCGATCAATCTCCCGCGCCGACAGCCTGCTCGCCTCCGCAAGCTTGTACACCACCATGGGCAGCGCGGGCATGGGCGTGCCCTCAAACGCCGCTCCCCCGCGCTCACTCCGCGCCTGCGAGATGGGTTGCCCGCGCGTGCGATCGACATACTCGCTGTAGTGCTCAATCGCGCGCTCAAACCGCCCGCCCCGGAAGGCAACGTCCCCAGCCTCCAGCAGCGCCTCGCGATAGCGCCGCGTGCTCGTGCCGCCCAGCCGCCCGCTCAGCACCTGCGTCAGCAGGTCATTCGCCCGCGCGTCGTTCTCGGTGTCGTCGTCGCTCAGCAGCACCTGCGCCAGGGGCACGTAGCTCGCATCCGCAAAGGGCCCGCTCCGCCCGCTGCCATCGCTGTCGATGATGAGCGACGCAAACGCCTTCTCCGCGAGCTTGAGCTCGCCCAGCGCCCGGTACGCAAGCCCCATCCGAAACACCGCCTCGGGCTGCCGCGGATCGCTGGGCATGTCGGCACTAAACCGCTCAAACGCGCGGATCGACTCTTGCAGATCCCCCGCCCTGTCAAAGCTATCCGCGGCGTTCCAGAGCGCATCGGCATAGGTCGCCGCGTCGGTCTGCACCACCTCGTCGGCATGGTCGAGATAGCGTTTGCCCGCGATCATGAGCAGCTCGCGGGCCTCGCGCTGCGTCGTCGCATCCAGCGAGGCGAGCGTCATCGCGCTCCCGCCTTCGTCTGTCACGCCAAGCAGCTCATCCGCTAGGTGCCGCCGAGCTTCCGCGAGCACGAGCGTGAGGTCACTGGGGAAGGTGTCCTTCGCCTCTGCCTGCCCGCCCGCGTGCGATTCGCCATGGCCTCCCCCGTGCCCCCCTCCATGCCCCTTCGCATCGCTCAGCTTCAGCTGCGCCGCCCGCTCCGCAAGGCTCGCGTAGCGCAGGCTCATGCGCAGCTGGTCGCGCTCAAACTGCTCAATCGCTCGCGCCAGCAAGCTGTCCACCAGCTCCATCTGATCAATCGCCGCCTCCTGCCCCTCGTCAAACGCGTTGCCACCACGCGCACGCGCATCGAGCGCATCCACCAGCACCGTGTAATGGTCCAGCGCCACCTCGGGCGAGCCCTCGTCGCGCTGCGCCAGCGCCGCCTCCACCTCCGCGATCCCCAGCCGCGAGAGCGCACGCCAAGGGCTGTGCTCAAACCGCGTCAGCACGCGGTCGTAGCTTTCCTTGGCCTGCTCCAGCTGCTCCAGCTGCTGGCTCACCTGCCCGCGCAACGCGAAAATCTCCGCCGCCAGCGGGTCGTCCTCACCCGCCGCTTCCAGCGCCTTGCCCAGCGGCATCGTCGCGCCATCCAGGTCGCCCTCTGCCATATACGCCCGCGCGAGCGTGATGAGCACCTCCGCCCGCACCGTGCGGTTGGTGTTCACATCAATCCGAGGCAGCGTCCGCAGCACCTTGGTAATCGCCTCATCGGGCTGCCCCTGGGCCAGCAGCCAGCGTGCCTGCCGGGTCAGCGTCCACAAGCGATCATCGTCGGAGAGCTCAATGTCTCGTGCCAGCACATCCAGCAGGTCAAACGCGCGCTGCGCATCGCTCCGCGTTGGTGCGCTGCCGTGTCCGCCTGAAGCGTGCGCATCGCCGTGCCCACTTCCGTGCGATTCGCTGGTCCCGCCCCCGTGACCATCCCCCGCATGTCCGCTGGCATCATGCCCACTTCCATGCCCGCCCCCATGCCCAGCCATCGCCGCCCGCCCCCGCGGCGTCCCGAGGCTCGCCTCAATCACGCCCTTGATCACCGCCACCTTGTCGTCACGCAGCGACGCGGGCAAGTCCACCGCCAGCAGCCCCGCCTCATCCAGCTTGCCCAGCGCGAGATACGTGCGAGCCCGATACGCCTGATCCTGCGGCGCAAGCTCCGCGTCGAGCTTCATCGCCCGCTCATACTCCTTGATGATGTTCTCGTGGTTCTCGGCGCGAGAGAGGTTTGCTTCCTTCTGCCCAAGATACAGCGCCCGCGCCCGCATCAAATACAGCCCGCGCTCCTGCTCCTTGCTCAGCCCGCCCTTGTTTAGCACAGGCAGCACCCGCTGACCCAGCAACTCCAGAGCCTCGCCGTAGGCCTGCTCTTGCATCAGGGCCTCGGCCTTCTTGAACTCATTCGCGATGTCGGGCTTGGGCTGCGTCACAAACGCATAAATCGCCGCGCCAGCAAGCACCGCCCCGGCACCCACCAGCGCAGGCACCTGCCACACCTCGCGCAGGCGAGGGGCTGCCTGGTGGCTCTGGTCGTCGGGCTTCGCTTCGTCCTGGCTCATGCGCGGGGAGCGCAAGAAGCGTTTGGCGTTGGGCCTGTTCGCGGCATCCGTGCCTGGCCCAAGTCAAAGTTGCGCTTCCTGCGCAGAGCCGTTATCGGAGTGCCCCGCCGCACTCGTGCAACAAACGCGCAAGATTGTCACCAGACCTAGAGCGAGTCCAGTCGCGAAGCCTCTCGCGAAGCCTGCAGTCAGGTTCGTTCATTCCTCTTCGTCCACCGTCGGGTCGATCACGGCACACTGGGCAAGGTCGTCGCCCTTGTGGCTCGCCCCAGGCCGCAGCGCAGCGATGAACCCCAGCGGAAACAAGCACCACTTGACAAGGTTGCGCACCAGCGATTTGTGCAGAGGCGGCGCAAGAAAGCTGTTGCTGGGCACGCCGTCCTCCGCCCCTGCCAGCCCAGCCTCCGCGGGCACCAACCGCGCCACCCCAATGCCGCACAAAAACTTCCCCACGCTTCGCCCCGTCAGGCTCTCCAGGCTTGCATTAAACAGCACCGCAACGCCCAGAATCGCCAGCATCACCCCCTGCCCCTCCCGCGTCAGCAGCAGGTCTTCAATCGAGCTCGTCGCCACCTCCGCGGGCGACACGCCCACGAGCAGCGACCCCAGCACCACCGCAATTAAAAAGTCGAGCAAGCCAGCCGTAAACCGCCGCGCTGGGCTCGCCATCGACGCATGGAGAGGCAGCACCAGCCCATGCGCAGGCCTCGGAGCCAGCGTGATCGCGATCATGCCCAGGGCATACGCAATCGCAAACCCAAACAGCCGCACGTCCGCCCCGGTCGCAGGGGGCGTCATGGGCAAGGGCCCGCGCGCAAACTCCAGCCCCGTCGCGAGCGACACCTGAATCGCCTCGTGCGGCACGATGCCCAGGGGCGACGTCGTGCTCGTGGGCGCTACCAGCGACAACCTCGCAACCCCGGGCACGCCCAGCATGTGCGGGGGTGGCCCACCCGCCGCGAGCGGAGCCAGCTCCGCCAGCAGAGCCCACACGGGCTCGACCGATGACTCCAAACCGTCCGTCATCCCACTCGCAAACGCGCTCGCCGCCAAGCGCGACAGCTCCAGGGTCTGCGCACCCGCAGGCTCACCGCCTTCCGCCGTCCCCCCGCGCTGGGTCAGCAGCACAAGCTGGTCCCCCGCCCACAACAGCTGCGCATGCCGATCGCCCGCCGCGATCGCGGGCAGTGGCAGCTCGCGCCACACCAGTCGCTCCGCGAGAGGCTGCCTGGGGCCCATCTCGCCCCCTGTTTGCCGACCCACCGTCCAGTCTTCGTCTTCCTTCAGCTTCAGCCACCCCGTGCGCTGCGGGGCTTCATCCGGCGCAGGCAGCAACGCCACCAGCGCAAACGCTGCATGCGGGCACACCAGCACGACGCCCCCCGGCACGCTCGCCATCGACGTGGGCAGCAGCGCGGGCTCTTTCCAAGGCTGCCCCGCTGTCTGCCAGCCCGTTTCGTCCAGCACATACAGCTCGGTGTTCGGGGCGCGCGATGGGTTGTCCAGCGCGGGCCCCAGCAACGCAAACAGCACGGGCTCGCGCGCTACCACCCCCGCGCCGTCGAGAGGCGTGCCAAACGCCATCGCGATCACGGGCCTCGCGGGCGGCAACGGCGCGAGTTGCCGCACGCCGCTCGCAAGCTGCCACGCATCGCTGCTGGTCGAAGCCACCGTGCGATACTCCACGACAGTCGTGCGCAGCGGGGGCGTGGGCTGCCTGCCACTCGGTGCTGCAACGGGCGCACTTGCGGTCTGCCCCTGCCCCGCCGCGCTCGCCACTGGCGGCACGGGCAAGCGCGTGACGTCCGGATGATCCACAAACGCCAGCACCACGCGGCTGCCCGTGCTCGCCATCGCATCGGGCGACGACGGAAACACCGCGAGCGTGCGTGCCGATCCCGCGGCCGCACCGCTGCCCTCCGCAGGCGCGATGTGGAGCAGCACCGCAGGCTGCCGCAGATCGGGCGAGAGTTTGGGTGGCTCCGCGATCGCGCCCTCACCGCTCGCTGCACGATCACTTGCACGCTCGGGCGGCCTTGCCCCACGCACGAGCATCCACGCATGCTGCGATGCCGACGACTCGCGCCCAAAGGGCGTACCCCCCAGCGCAAGCGGAGCGTTCGTCGGGCTGCTCGCGGCAAGCGTCCACCCATCGCTCGCTTCACCAGGCGCTGGGCTCAGCGGCGCAGCGCTCGCATTGGGCTTCGCACGCTGCCCAATGGCAACCGGAATCAGCGCGATCGCGAGGAACGCCGACAGCACGCCCAAAAGGCCCACGAGCGCGAGGATGGTGCGCGTGCTGGGCATGCGCGAGGTTGGCTTTGGGGCGTTGGGCATGAGGGTGGGAGCGCACACGAGAAGCAAACACTGCACACGAAGAAAGCAGCCAAGAAAACGAACGTGCGCCACTACTGATCGAGATCGCGCACCTGCTGCACGTTATGAGCTTTCAGCAGCGCCTGCGGATCAAACGGCCTCTGGCGGAGCGCATCGAGCCCGGGGTTCTGCGGGTCGCTTAGCAGCAGCGTGATGCGTGTGTCTTCGCTGGGCAGCGTCATATCGATTTGCGTCGCGATCATTGCGGGGCTGAATGTGTTGCCCACCACAGGCACGCTGCGAATGCGTGACAACTCCGCCCGCAGCAGCGTCTGCCCACTCTGCGTCACCAGCTCCACGCGCCTTGGTTCCAGCGTGCGGGCATCCAGCGTGCGCGTCACGAGCACGCCCAGCTGCGCCGTGCTCTGCACATCCAGCGTCCCCGCCGCGCGACCCCACTTCACCCGCGCATCGCTGGGTAACGGCGTGACGCACAATGCCTCGAGCACATCCAACGGATGCGCAGGCAGCCCCAAGCTCGCGACCTTGCGAGGCGTGAGCTGCGCGTGCGCACCCACCACCGCAAACGCCTCGTCGCTGCCCACGTCGATGGACCAATACTGCCGCTCGTTGCTGCCGACCCAGAACAGCGTCTGCCCCACCTTGTCCCCCCGCAAGCTGAACTTGCTGGGCAGGTGCCACTGCATGCTCCCTTCAATCTGATTCTTCTCACGCTCCCCCGTGGGCTGCCCCTGCTCGTTCATCCCAGGCCGATCGAGCAGCATCGTTACGGGGGTGCGCAGCACGGCAAGGTCCGCAACCCGCGCGTTGTAGCCACCAGCGATCGTCTCCAGCGCAGGCGGGGGCGAGGTCGTCGCGATTGGGCGCACCGCCTGCTCCCCAGGCCGAGCTGGCGGAGCCGCACACCCGCCAAAGGCGAGGCACACCCCCCACGCCAACAGCAAGCCGCCACGCGGGCACACGAAACTGAGCGATGAGGAGGGCAGTGCAGGCACGCACGATGGTATTGGCCCCCTGCCCACCCCGCTTTCCCCCTCCGTCTACCGCCCAACCCGATCACCGCGCATCCAGCACCGCCCCAAACTGATCCAGCGCCTCCGCGATCGCGATGTCATCCAGCTTGGGGTCCAGCACCAGCGTGGGCGACGTCCCCAAGGCTTCGCCCTTGCGCAGCACATGCAGCACCGTGCCATCCCGCGTCAGCTTACTCGCCACCACCCGCAGCTGCTTGCGACGAATGAGCAGCAGCGCGAGCAGATAGCGGAAGCGAACCTGCTTGGCATCGCCTGTTGCCTCACCCCGACCGTCTCCAGCCTCGCCGCCCGCCGAGGGCTCAAACGCGGGCGTCGCATCGAACATATCCAGCAACTGCCCATCATCCAGCAGCGCCTTCGCATTGTCGTCGCGCTCGGGGTGGTGCGCCGCCTTCCAGAAGCCGAAGATCTCGCCGCTCGGGCGCTTGCCCTCCTGCCACGCGCCCGCGCACACATCGATGCGGCAGAGCTTGCCCGATGGCACCCGCGTCGCGGGCTCGCCATCCCGGCTTGGCAACGCAATCCCTTCGTCCACCAGCACCGCAACAAACGAATCACCAGCGGCAAAGGGGCGATCAGTGAGGGCACATCGCCCCGAGGCCTTGGTGTTTGGATAAGAAGAGCCGAGCATGGAGCAGGGTAGTGCCGACGCGCCCGCCCTACGCACCTGCCCGCCCCGCAGGTGACAACCAACCTCGCTTATCCTGACAACATGACGACGCCTCGCACGAGCGTGATGATCGCAAGCTGGAACGGCGGGCCCGCAACCCAGCACGCCTGGCACCTCCTCTCGCAAGGCACGCCCCTGCTCGACGCCATCGTCAGCGGTATCGAGATCGTCGAGGACGACCCGGCCGAGTTCTCCGTGGGCTTTGGCGGCCTGCCCAACGAAGACGGCGAAGTCGAGCTCGACGCAGCCGTTATGGAAGGCCCTTCGCACCGCGCGGGTGCGGTCGCGGGCCTGCGCCGTGTCCGCCACGCCGCCCGCCTTGCGCTCGAGGTCATGCGCCGCACCGACCACGCCCTGCTCGTGGGCGATGGTGCCCTCGCCTTTGCTCGCAAGCTGGGCTACGCCGAAGAAAACCTCCTCACGCCCCAGGCCCGCGAGGCCTGGCTCGCTTGGAAAGCTGCCCTCAGCACCAAGGACGCATGGATCGGCCCCGACGAAACCCAAAGCGGCTTCGACACCGCCCGCTGGGCCGGGCACAAAGCCAACGCCACCCCGGGAGGCCCGCAAGGCATGCAGCAGGCCCCACACGAGACCAGCCCACACGTCGATCTCTCCAAGCCCGCCACCGTCCCGTTCACCTACGGCACCATCCACGTCAGCGGCGTAGACGAGCATGGCAACATGGCAAGCTGCACCAGCACCTCGGGCCTCAGCTACAAAATCGCCGGGCGCGTGGGCGACAGCGCGCTCGTGGGCTGTGGCCTCTACACCGACAACGCCATAGGCAGCGCGGGCGCCACAGGCCGGGGCGAGGCCTCGATGCTCAGCTGCGCCAGCTACGACGTCGTGCGCCTGATGGAAGAAGGCCTCGCGCCGACAGAGGCCTGCCTCCGCGCCCTCACGCGCCTCGCCGCACGCACCAAGCAGCAGCGTCTGCTCGACGCAGCAGGCAAGCCCACCTTCAATGTCTCGCTCTACGCGCTGCGCAAGGACGGCTCAACCGGCGCCGCCGCCCTCCACAAAGGCTACCAGCACGTCGTGCAGCGCGGCTCGCAGATGAGCGTGCACGATTCTGCGGCGCTGTTTGCGTAGAGCGTGGAAGAGCGAGCGCCGATGTGCCTGCGGGTTCCAGCTCACGCCCCACTCTGCCCCGCGTTCGCCGCCTTCACCGCCTCGATGATGTCGCGATGGTTCGCGCACCGCGGGCACTTGTGCTGCCCGCCCAGCTTCCCCTTGCTCGCCAGCCACCGGTGAAACGTGCCCACAGGCAACGGGGAGATGGTGGGGGGCTGCATCCCCAGCCCCTCCGTGCGCTTCGTGGTGTAGTCCGCGTTCTGCTCCTTCAGCGACGCGTCAAACGCGCTCCCAAACGCCTGCAACTGGGCCGCACTCGCCGCGCTCGCAAGCTCCACCGCAAGCTCAAGCCCCGCCTTGCTCTCTCCCTGCGGATACACCGGCGCCGCCGTGAACTCGCCCACCACCACCTGCGCCACGCTCGCCGCCTTCGCCACCGCGTTCTCGATGTGCTCCACAATCAGGTTCTCGCCAAACGCGTTGATGAAGTGCTTGTGTCGCCCCACGATCCGCAGTCGTGCTGGCCCATCGCCCCCGCCCCCACCTTGCGTGTGGGGCTTATCCGGAATCGTGTCAAACTCCACGACATCTCCCAGCAGATAGCGATACAGCCCCGCGCACGTCGTCAGCGTCACGACATACCGCTGCCCCTTCTCTACCTCCCAGCATCCAAACCCGCGAGGCGACGGATTGCTGGCCTCTTCCAGCGGCACAAACTCCACGAAGTTCCCAATGTCGGTCAGCAGCCGCAGCCCAGGGTCACGAGGCGTGTCCTGAATCGCCACAAAGCCCTCGCTCGCGGGGTAGAGCTCGCAGCGCACAGGCAGGTCCGCACCCGTGGGGCTCCCCGAATAAATCGTGCGCATCCGACTGTCAAATGGTGCGTACTTCACGCCCCCGTGCACAAACACGCTGAAGTTGGGCCACACGTCCGTGATCACATCCGCCTTGCGCCCCCGCGCCCGCGCCAGCTCCAGCACCTTCTCAAACAGCACCAGCCCCCAGCTGCACATCCCGCTCACCATCCGCACGTCCTCATCCAGGCAGCGCTCCGCCATCGCCTGAATCTTCCCGGGCCAGTGGCTCATGAGCGCGATCTTGGGCCCGGGCAGATAAATCTCGCTCAAGGGCCAGCGAATCAGGGGCGTCACGATGCCGCTCAGGTCCCCCGTCCGCACGCCGTGCTGGTTCGTGCTCAGGTCGGTGCTGCCTCCCAAGAACAGGCTCTTGCCCGCCAGCATCTGCCCCAGCGGCACGCCAAACCGTGCGAGGCTTGCGAAGATGTCCAGCGACGCCAGAAAGTTGCTCCGCAGCATCTGCTGCGACACCGGGATGAACTTGTCACCTGCCGTCGTCCCGCTCGTCTGCGCATAGTCCGTCACCAGCCCGGGCCACAGAATGTCCCGCTCGCCCCCCTCGCGCATGCGCTGAATGAGCGACGCATACGCATACCAGTCCGCCACCGCAATCTCCGCACGAAACGCGGGCAGAAGGTCGCGATTATCCAGCGACAGCAGCTTCGTGAACCCGCGAGCCTTGCCGAACTCCGTCCGCTCCGCCGTGCGTAGCACGCCCCGCAGCTGCGCAATCTGAATGCCCGCGCTGTTCTCCTTCCAGTGCCGCACGTTCGAAAGTAAGGGCACGCGCCGAGCCAGGTAGGCCCGCATGCCCATCCCCACCAAGCTCGTGAGGCGAAACGATGGCCCCTTCGGAAACAGCGTCGTCATGCGCGAGGATACGGGGTTGGCAGCACCCAATAACCGATAACAACAGCCGGACCGTCGCACGTCCAAGCGAGCGCACCATGCAATCCGCCCCTCACTGAAGCGTTGGGCACCGCAACGCGTAGCACGACCTGTGCGCTGACGATGAGGCCATTCACGACTCGCTTTCCTTGGATGCACCGCGGGGTTTGCCATGCCACAGCCAACGACCCAACTCTCTCAGGCCGACACCACCCTGCGGGCCCTCCCCCCCAAGTCCTTCGGCACGCCCGAAGCTCGCCACCTCCTCTGGCGTGCCGGCTTTGGCGGCACCGAGAAGCAAGCCCAGCTGCTCGTCAGCTGGGGCATCGAGAACAGCGTCGACACCCTGCTCGATGTCGGCAGCGACGCAAAGTCCGCCCCTTTCGAGCCCGCACCGCCCGAGGCCTTTGATCGCAACATCATCCGCCCGCCCACCGAAGAAGAAGCCCGCCTCGCCGCCCAGGCCCGCCGCGCGCGAGACGAGGACACCCTCGCCATGCTCCGCGAGAAGCGCCAAGAAGCCGAGCGCGAAGACCGCAGGCAGATGGGCGAGATTCAAAAGTGGTGGCTCAAGCGCATGATCGAGACCACGCGCCCCCTCGAAGAAAAGATGACCCTCTTCTGGCACGGGCACTTCGCCACCAGCTTCCGCGTCATCGAAGACAGCTACCACATGTTCCGCCAGAACGAGCTCTTCCGCTCGCACGCCGTCGGCAACTTTGGCGAGCTCCTCACCGCCATCGTGCGCGACCCCGCGATGCTCGCCTACCTCGATAACGACGAGAACCGCAAGGGCAGCCCGAATGAAAACCTCGCCCGCGAGATCATGGAGCTCTTTGGCCTGGGCCTAGGCAGCTACACCGAGGACGACATCAAGGAAGGCGCCCGCGCCCTCACCGGGTACACCTATCAGGACGACGAGTTCGTCTTCCGCCAGCGCAACCACGACCCCAACGAGAAGGTCATCCTGGGCGAGGCCGGCAACTGGAACGGCGAAGACTTTGCCCGCATCATCCTCAGCAAGCCCGCCTGCGCCCGCTTCATCGCCCGCAAGCTCTACCACACCTTCGTCGCCGACCTGCCCAGCGACGAGCAAGGGGGCCTGCGCGACGTCGAGCCCTGGCGGCGCAAGCTCGTGAACGAACTGGGCGACATGCTCAAACTCCGCAACTACGCCCTCCGCCCCGTGCTCCGCCGCCTCTTCCTCAGCGAGCATTTCTACTCGCCCGATGTCATGCGAGCCCAGATCAAGAGCCCCGTACAGCTCGTCGTGGGTGCCGCCCGCAGCCTGGGCGTCCCCGTGCGAGACCTCTCCATCCTGAACGACGCGCTCGACCTCATGGGCCAGCGCCTCTTCCTGCCCCCCAGCGTCAAGGGCTGGCCAGGCGGCCGCGCGTGGATCAATACGAGCACGCTCTACGTCCGCCAGAACACGCTCGTCTACATGCTCACGGGCGTGCGCGCCCGCGGTGCACCCAACGACCGAGCCCGCGACGTCGCGAACGGAGGCTTCGATGCCCTGGGCCTCCTCACCGCAGGCCTGCCCGAAGACCAGCGCACAAACCCCGACGCTGTCGCTCGCCAAGCCCTGCTCATCACCCTGGGCTTCGTGCCCGATGCAGGCGTCGACGTCCTCAAGCAGTTGCTCACGCACGTGGGCAAGGTCGACAACACCGCCTCCCTCGCCTGCCTGCTCGCCGCGACGTCGATGCCCGAATACCAACTCTGCTAACCCCGCTCGCCACAGCCCGCCCGCCACAGCCCGCCCCACACCAGCCTTCCCCGAACTGGAGACACCCATGTCCAACGCCTCCAACGCCTATTCCCGCCGCGACCTGCTCAAGAACGGCTTGCTCATGGCCTCCGCCGCCATGACGGTCCCCATGTTCGTGCAGGCCTCGGCCCTCGCGATGCAGAACCAAGCGGGCGACCTCTCCAGCGTGCCGGGCGTGCCCGATGAACGCATCCTCGTCGTGCTGCAACTCTCGGGCGGCAACGACGGGCTGAACACAGTCATCCCCTTCGGCAGCCCTGAGTACTACAAGGCTCGCCCCGCCATCGCCATCCCCGAGAAAGACGTCCTCGTGCTCGACAAGCGCACAGGCATAGGCCTGCACCCCGCCCTCGCCGCCCTCAAGGGCATGTACGACGAAGGCATGGTGGGCATCTATCAAGGCGCTGGATACCCCAACCCCAACCGCAGCCACTTCAAGAGCATGGACATCTGGCACACCGCCGACACCAGCGCAACAGGCGAAGGCTGGCTCGGCAAATACCTCGACAGTGAGTGCTGCGGCTTCGGCAAAGGCGAGAGCGGCACGCCCGAGGGAGCCAAAGCCGCCAAGCCCGTGACCGACGCCCTGGGCGGTAACCCCGCCAGCATCGCTATTGGTCGCACGGCGCCCCTCGCCCTGCACGGGCGCGTCAGCCAGCCCACCAGCTTCGAGAGTGCCGACCTCTTCCGCTGGGTCGCGGAAGATGCCGACCCCGCCCTCGCCAAGGCGTACGAGCAGCTCAACCAGCGCGGGGCCCAAGCAAAGGGCGCAGGCGCGGGCGAAACCAACGCCAGCTTCCTCCTCCGCACCGCGATGGACGCGCAAGTGAGCAGCGACCTCATCCGCAAAGCCGTCGCCGTCACGCCCCTCGCGACCTACCCGCAAGGCGGCGTTGCGGGCGAGATTGCCCGCCAGTTGCAGATGGTCGCCGCCATGATCCGCGCGGGCCTCAAGACCCGCGTCTACTACGTGAGCCTGGGCAGCTTCGACACGCACGCGGGCCAGGGCGGCGCACAAGGCCGCCACGCCCAGCTCCTCAAAGCCTTTGGCGACAGCGTCAAGGCCTTCTACGACGACCTCACCAAGCAAGGCAACAACACCCGCGTCCTCACCATGGTTTTTAGCGAGTTTGGTCGCCGCGTGGGGCAGAACGCCAGCGGCGGCACCGACCACGGCACCGCAGCCCCCATGTTTGTCGTTGGGCCGCAAGCCCGCCAAGGCCTCGTGGGCGACCACCCCAGCATGAAGGACTTGGACGATGGCGACCTGCGCTACACGCTCGACTTCCGCAGCGTCTACGCGGGCGTGCTCGACCAGTGGATGAAGGCCGACAGCAAGCAAGTCCTCGAAGGCCGCTACCGCGCCGCCGAGGTCGTCCGCTGACAGCTTTTACGAATGCCCAATCCCGAGTCCCGAAAGCCTGCCACCACCCCAGGCACCCGCTCGCGCTCCGCGCTGAGGGACAAAGCAGCCCAAAGCCTTATACCCTGACCTGCTTCACCTCGTCATAGGCTTCCATCATCCGGTTGCGAAGGCTCTGCAACATGCGGAAGGCATTGTCCGCCTTCTGCGTCGCGAGGATCACTCCCTCGACATCGGTGCGCTGCCCCGTCTGCAAGTCTTCCACCGCGCGCGTCGCCTCGGCCTGCGCCTTGTTCACATCGTCGAGGCTTTTCAGGAGCACGTCCTTGAAAGCCGGGCCATCCTGCGGGCCCTGCGCGTTGCCACCCGCGGGCAGCTTGGCCTGCGAAGCGTTCGTGCGAGAGATGAAACCCAGCGGATCTGCCATGACAATGACCCAGAGTATCGGGCAAGTTTCCCTCGTGCGCCCACAACGCCAAGCAGTTTTGCCTTTTCCTTGCCACGCCTGCCTGCCCGGGGTGGGTTAGCCCAGCAGCCGCAGCGCCTGCTGCAGCATCTGCTTCGTCGCCTCCGCCGCCACCGCGTTCGCCTCATACGCCCGCTGGGCCTGCATCGCGTTCACCTGCTCCACCACCATGTTCACGTTGCTCTCGCGCACGTAGCCCGCCTGAGGCCCCTCTTTCTGGGCCAGCGGGTGGCTCGGGTCCCACCGCAGGTTGAACGGGCTTGGGTCATCCTGAATCTTCGCCACGTGCACCCCAAGCTCCCGTCCCTCGCGCGTCGTCGCGCCGGGGTTGCCCTGCGAGAAGTACACATGCTTCGCGCGGTAGGGCTCGCCATCGGGCCCGATGGAGTTGCGGTTTGCGATGTTCGCGCTGATCGCCGTCAGCCGCGCCCGCTGCGCCGTCATGCCGCTCGTCGAGATGTCCAAGCTGCCAAACATGCCTCATCCTCCGAAAGTGAACCCAAGTCGTTCCTTCCCGTGCTGCCCCTTCCCAATCTCCTCCTCGTCCTCTGCGTCTCTGTGTCTCTGTGATGAGACTTCCTCTTGCCACGCCCTTCCCACTTACGACCGCTGCGTGATCGCCACGCGAAGGATGTCGTTGTGCTTGCGATACAGGTCGCTCGCAAGCCGAAAGGCCAGCGCGTTCTCCGCCAGGTCCTGCATCAGCCCTTCCATGTCGCGGTTGTTGCGATCGTGATACGCCACGCCCCGGCTCGCCACATTCCCCCGCGCCGCCCGCAGCGGGTCGAGCGTGAGCTGCCCCCCCGGCGCAAGCAAAAACCCCTTCCCCTTCACCTCGCCCAGCGACGCATCCTCGCGCCCAACGCTCCGCCTGCGATCCACCGCCGCCGCCAACGCCGACTGAAACGCCCCTGGCGCAACATCCTGTTGCTGATAGAAGGGCGTGTCGAGGTTCGCGATGTTGTTCGCGATCAGCTTCTGACGCTGCCCCGTAAAGCACATCATCGCGCTGAGCACAGGCATCGGGCCAGAGTTGGCAAGGTCGGCGAACATCGTGCAGCATCGCACGCAACGGGGGTGCCAGCCCCAACCCCAACCAAGCCCAACCCCCATACCGCGCCCGCCAAGCCCTTTCCTTTTCAAGCCTTTGGGCGCACAAGGCCGACATTGCGAGAAGCCTGCGCGGTTGCGCAGACACAGGTGGCACATCGCGCACGGAGTGCGCGTTGCTTCGGGCACGGAGGCCCGGTCGATGAACCAGTTGCGGCAAATGCTCGCGAACGTGCAGCAGTGGATGGGCGGCGTCTCCGCCGCCTCCAAGCTCACCATCGCGCTCGTCGCGATCATCCTCGGGCTCGTCCTCTTCGTCGTCTATCAAACCAGCGGCAAGCAGACATGGGTCGAGCTCTACCCAGGCCTCGCGGGCGAGCAGGCCACCAGCATGCAGAGCCACCTCATGTCCCGCGGCTTCGACGCCCGCCTCGAGGGCGGCAAGCTCATGGTCCGCCCCGACGCGCAAGCCGCCGCCAAGGCCAGCGTGGGCGAAGCCAACCTGCTCCCCAGCGACAAGGCAATCCTCTTCGAGAACGTTCTCCGCCAACAGAACTGGACCTTCACACGCCAGCAGAACGAAGCCCTCTACAACGAAGCCCTGCAAAACGAGCTCGAACGCACCATCGGCGGCTTTGCCAACGTCAAAAAGGCCGAGGTCTTTATCGAGGTTCCCCCGCCCATGGGCCTGGGCCAAGCCGTGCGCCGCCCAACCGCCGCCGTCAGCGTGCTCACCAAGGACGGCTCGCCCCTCCCGCAGCGCACGGTCGATGCTGTCGCAAGCCTCGTCGCCGGCGCCAAGGCGGGCCTCACGCTCGACATGGTCCGCGTCATCGACGCCGCCACCGGACGCCAGTTGCGGGCCCGCAGCGACAGCGACGCCGCCAGCGCAACCTACATGGAGCACGCCGCCAAGGTCGAGCAAGTCACGCGCGAGAAGCTGCAAGAACTGCTCGGATACATCCCCGGGGTCGTCATCGCCGTCACCGCACAAGTCGACGTCACACGCGTCGAAACCCAGCTCAATGAGCACCTCCGCGTTGGCGCGGGCACCGTCAGCCTCCCCACCAGCGACGAAACCACCGAGACCGTGAGCGAAGAAGCCGGTGCCCAGCCCGCCCAGCCCGGCGTGATGAGCAACCAGACCGCCGACATCAGCACCGCCTTCGGCAGCGGCAAGGGCAACCGCAACACCAGCACCCAAACCTCGAGCCAGACAGAGAACCACGTGGGTAGCCGCACCCAGCGCACCGTCGATCCGCGCGGCTTTCCCACGCAGGTCGCCGTCAGCGTCGCCGTGCCCGAAGGGTTCGTCAGCGAGCTCATCAAGCAAGAAAGCGAGAACCAAGGTGGCGGCGGCAGCAGCGGTGGTGCGGGCGGTGGTGCGGGCAGTGGTGGGGGAGCCGGCGCGAGCAACGCCCCAGCCCCGACCACTCAGCAAATCCGCGACGCCTTCGACCAGCGCATCAAGCCCGCGATTCTCGAGTCCATCAAGCCCCAGGTCCGCGCCATGACCAGCCTCGGCGCCACCGCGACCGACGAGCAACTCGCCAAAGCCGTCGAGCAGTCCATCAGCGTCGCCCTCATCCCGCTGGGCCTTCGCATCGCGGGCAACGGCGCGGTCGGCACCATCGGCGTCGGCGGCGTGCCCGTGGGCGGAGCGGGCGGCGGCGGCGGCGACGGCATGATGGGCATGCTGGGCGGCTTTGGGGGCCTCATCGAGAAGGGCGTGCTCGCCCTTCTGGCTGCCGCGGCACTGGGCATGATGTTCATGCTCGTGAAGAAGGGCGGCGCAAGCCCCAACCAGCCCACCGCCGAAGAGCTCGTGGGCTTGCCCCCAGCGCTCGATGGCGAAGCCGACATCGTGGGCGAGGCCGACGAGAGCGACCAGGCTATGACCGGCATCGAAGTGCCCGCCGAAGAGCTGGAAACGCAGAAGATGCTCGAGCAAGTGTCCGCCATGCTCGACGAAAACCCCGAGAACGTCGCCAAACTCCTCAACCGCTGGATCCGCGCCGAAGATTAACCTGCCACCGCCCAAGCCCTCCGAACAACCCTTGAAAATGTATCAGCACAGAGGCACAGAGACAAAGAGCAAGATGAGAAGAAGAAGAGGGAAGCGATTGATCCCGAAGTAAGTCAAAGCTGATGAAACGACCGCGTGCAAAGTGCACTTGAACTGCCCATTTTTCTTCATTCCAACTCCATCTTTTCTTCTCATCTTGCTCTCTATCTCTGTGTCTCTGTGCTCAATCTTCTCCCTGATCTCCCCCTCCCATGCCCCGCAAGCCCAACGAAAAACTCCCGCCCTCCGCCGACCAGCTCGAGGGCCTCACCAAGGCCGCCCTGCTGCTGCTCGCCGTGGGCCCAGAGAAGGCCTCGAGCGTTCTGAAGTTTCTGCCCGCCGAAGCCGTGGAAGAAGTCACGCGCGAGCTTGCGGGCCTGGGGCGCGTCCCCAGCAAGCTGCAAGAGGACGTGATCTCCGAGTTCTACCAGATCACCGTCGCCAACCGCTACGCCAACGAGGGCAACCTCGACTATGCCAAAAAGCTGCTCATGGAGTCTCTCGCAGACCCCAAAGCCGCCGAGCGCATGCTCGGGCAAATCCAAACGCAGGTGCAAAAGACCCCCTTCTCCTTCCTGCAGCGCGCCGAGAGCGAGAACCTACTCACCTTCATTCAGGACGAACACCCCCAGACCATCAGCCTCATTCTCTGCCACCTCCCGCACCACAAGGCAAGCGAAATCTTGGGAGGCCTGCCCATGCAAAAGCAGGTCGAGGTCATCAAGCGCATGGCCAACATGGAGCAGACCAACCCCGAGGTCATCAAAGAAGTTGAGCGAGGCCTCGAAAGCCGCCTCAGCAACATGCTCATGCAAAGTATGGAAAAGGCCGGCGGCGTGAACATGGTCGCCGAGATTCTCAATCTCGCCGACCGCTCCACCGAAAAAGCCATCATGGAGGGCCTCGAAGCCGAAGACCCCGACCTCGTCGAGCAGATCCGCCGCCTCATGTTCGTCTTCGAGGACATCCAAAAAGTCAACGACAAGGGCATCCAGAGCGTGCTCAAAGAAGTCGACAACAGCGAGCTCGCCCTCGCCCTCAAAACCGCAAGCAAGGAGCTGCAGAACAAGATATTCAAAAACATGTCCGAGCGTGCCGCCCAGCTCATCCGCGAGGACATGGAATACATGGGCCCCGTCCGCGTCAGCGACGTCGAGGGCGCACAGCAACGCGTCGTCGACATTGTCCGCAGGCTCGAAGAGAGCGGCGACGTCGTCATCGAAGGCCGCGGCGGCGACGCCGAACAGATGGTCTAATCACCCCGCAACCCCGCGTCCCATCCAACATTCAAGATGCAAACACTCATCACAGAGACACAGAGATTCAGAGCAAGATGAGAAAGAAAGAGAAGAAAGAAACGTTGCAAACCAGCCCCCGCAGTCCATCAGCACCATCCATCAGCACTAATTGATCAAATCCCCACCCACCCCATTTCCTCTCCTCTTCCTCTGCGTCTCTGTGTCTCTGTGCTGAGAGTTTTCTCCTCACCCCATGGCCCTCATCCGTCAAGCCCAGGCCGTCCGCATGAGCCAGCAAGCCATCACGCTTGATCTGGGAGACCTCGCCGCGCAAGCCCAGGCCCTCATGACCCGCGCCCGCGCCCAGGCCGACGCCATCCTCGACGAAGCCCGCGCCGAGCGTGCCCGCCTCATCGCCAGCGCCGAGCACGCAGGCTTGCAGCAGGGCAAAGCCAAGGGCCTCGAGCAAGGCCTGCGCGAAGGTCAGGAAAAAGGCGCACAGCAAGCCCTCGCCCAGCACCACGCCGCGCTCACCAAGCTGCAAGAGCAGTGGGCCTCGCAGCTCCAAGCCTTCTCCCAGGCCCGCGAAGAGCTGCTGCTGCTCGCAGGTGAGCAAGTCGTCGAGCTCTCGCTGCTGCTCGCGCACCGCATCGTTCGCGCCCACATCAAGGCCAACCCCGCCCTCGTCGTCGAGCAAGCCCTCGCCGCCCTGCGCCTCGCCACCGGCGCATCGCGCCTCGTCCTGCGCGTCCACGCCGACGATGTGCCGCTCTTGGAGCAAGCCATGCCCCGCCTGCTCGAGGCCTGCCGCGGCCCAAGCGAGGCCCACATCCGCATCGAGCCCCTCCAAAGCATCGAACGCGGCTCCGTCATCGTCGACATCGCCGGCGGCGGACGCATCGAAGCCACCATCAGCGGCCAGCTCGATCGCCTGACCGAGCTGCTGCTGGGCAAGCAGCCTGCCCCCGCGCAACAGGAGCCCGCATGAGCGTGCTGGCCCAAGCGCGAGCCATCATCGAGCGCGCACAGCCCATGCTCGTGCAGGGCGTCGTGAGCGAGGTGCGCGGCCTCACCGTGCTGGTGCAAAGCCTGCCCAGCCCCGTGGGCAGCATCGTGCGCATCGCCAGCGAAGGCGAGGAGGGCGTGCAGGGCGAGGTCGTGGGCTTTGGTGCCCAGGCCTCCATCGTCATGCTGCTGGGCCAGAGCGCGGGCCTGCGCCCGGGCATGCGCGTCACCACGCTGCACGCCGCACCCGTCGCGCGCGTGGGCGAGGCCATGCTCGGGCGCGTCGTGAACGGACTGGGCGAGCCCATCGACGGAAACGGCCCACTCCGAGGCCTCACCGTGCGCGAGCTCTCCCCCGCCCCCATCAGCCCCCTGCGCCGCGCCCGCATCCGCAAGCAGCTCCTCACGGGCGTGCGCGTCGTCGACCTCATGACGCCCCTGGGCAAGGGCCAGCGCCTGGGCCTCTTCGCTGGCCCAGGCGTGGGCAAGAGCACGCTCATGGGCGCAATCGCGCAGCGCACCAGCGCACAAGTCAACGTCATCGCCCTCATTGGCGAGCGCGGTCGCGAAGTGAAAGACTTCATCGAGCACGCGCTGGGCCCAGCAGGCCTTGCCCGCAGCGTCGTCGTCGTCGCCACGGGCGACGAGAGCCCCCTCATGCGCATCCACGCCGCCAAGCTCGCCTGCTGCGCCGCCGAGCACTTCCGCGAGCGCGGGCTCGACGTGCTGCTCATGATGGACTCCATCACCCGCTTCGCCCACGCCCAGCGCCAGGTGGGCCTCGCCGCCGGAGAGATGCCCGCCACCAAGGGCTACACGCCCAGCGTCTTCGCCCAGATGGCCCTCCTGCTCGAGCGTGCAGGCGTCCTCGAGCCCAACCCGAAAGCAGGCCTTGCCACAGGCGGCTCCATCACAGGCCTCTACACCATCCTCGTCGAGGGCGACGACATGACCGAGCCCGTCGCCGACGCAGCCCGAGGCATCCTCGATGGTCACGTCATCCTCAGCCGCAAGCTCGCACAAAAAGGCCACTTCCCCGCCGTGGATGTGCTCGACTCTGTCAGCCGCGTCGCCGACGACATCGCAGCTCCGGAGCACATCGAGGCCCGCCGCCGCGTCCTTCGCATGCTCGCGGTGCATAAAGACGTCGAAGAGCTCGTGCAGATCGGCGCGTACGCGAAAGGCAGCAACCCCGAAGCCGACATCGCCATCACCCTCATGCCCGAAGCGCTGGAGCTGCTGCGCCAAGGCAAGGACGTGCAAGAGTTCCCCGCTGCGCTCGAGCGCCTGAAAAAACTCGCAGCCAGCGCAAGCAAGAAGAAAGCCTAACCGTTCCGTCGCAGCCAGCAGCGCAACCTGCCCTGCCCTCAACCTTTCCCGCCTTAACCAGGAGTCGCAAGCACCGTGGCAAAGTTCGTCTTCCAGCTCGACCCAGCCCTGCGTGCCCGCAAAGCCGCAGAAAAGCAGGCCATGGCCGCGCTCGCAACCATCGAGCGCGAGCGCCTCGCGCTCGAAGATGCCCTGCGCTCCGCCCACGCCGCGATGGAAGACCTCCGCGCCAGCCAGCGCCGCAGCCTGGGCCTCGAGAGCTCAGGCGCCGCCACCAACCTCCGCACCGCCGCCCTCGAGGCCGCGATGGTGAGCAAGCTGCAGCTCCGCGCCCAGCAGCTCGTGCTGCAGCTCGCGGGCGTGCACGCCCGCGTCTCCCGCGCCCGCGAAGCCCTGCGCAAGGCCGCCGCCGACCGCAAAAGCGTTGAGCAGATGCGAGAGCTGCGCCACGACGAATGGAAGCGCGAGCAAAGCCGCATCGAGAGCGCAAACCTCGATGACATCAGCCAGATTCGCGCCCAGCACACCCACCACAACAGCGAGCACGGGCAAGTTGCATGAAGACACTCTGGAACATCATCGCCGTCATCGCCATCGCCAACCTCCTCGCACTGCTGGGCGTCGTGGCCTTCCTCCGCGCCACAGACCGCCTGAACATCGACCGCGCGCGAGATCTCCGCGCCATGTTCTCCCGCACCATCTCGCAAGATGTGCAAGACGCCGAGGCTAAGAAGAAGGAAGCCGAGCTCGCCGAGAAGCAAGCCCAGGAAGCCGCGAAAGCAGCCCGCAGCCCCCTCACCGCCTCCGAGACCCTCGCCGCCCGCGCCGAAGCCACCGAGCTCGACCGCCAACGCATGGAGCGCCTCAAGCGCGAGATCAGCGACCTCCAAGCCGCCCTCACACGCGAACGCGCAAAGCTCGAGAGCGATCGCGGCTCGCTCCAACAAGCCCAGCGCGCCTTCGCCGCCGAGCAGGCCCGCATCGCCGAAACCACAGGCACCGAGCAGTTCGAACGCAGCCTGGGCGTCCTCGCCAGCCTCAAGCCCGCCCAGGCCCGCAGCGTGCTCGAAGAAATCATGCGAGGCAGCGCAGCAGCGCCCGCTTCTCTCGCGCTGAACCCCGACGGCAGCGTCAACCTCGACCAAGCCGCCAATGCTGCGCAGCCCGGCGCAGCCCCTGCGCAATCCGGCAACGACCGCGGCAAACGCCTCGCTGTGGAGTACCTCAACGCCATGGACGAGCGTGCCCGCGCCAAGATCATGGCCGAGTTTGCCAAGGATGCACCCGCCGTGGCAGCCGAGTTGCTCGAACTTCTCCGGATGCGCGGACGCATCGAGATGCCAGAGGGCGACGCCCTGGCCGCAGGCGGCAACTGATCGTTGCCGCGATCTCGACGCTCTCCCGCAGCGCGAGGTCGTTCCTATGTCAGGCGTGCTTGCAGCCAAGAGTGCCCTCCCGCAGCCCAACATGCAGACGAGCATGCAGATCGGCATGCAGCCTACCAGCGCGCGCGACGATGCCCAGCAGCAACCCGCGCCGCAAGCCACGCAGCAATCCGCGCAATCCCCCCAGCAGTTTGAAGGCCTGCTCCTCTCCCTCCTCAGCAGCGCCAGCACCCCGCCCGCCGCAGACGCAGCCACCGCGCGCCGCAACGAGCGCGCCCTCCCATCCTCCGCCACCAGCGCCGCGCGAGGCCCCCTGCGCACAACCAAAGCCCTCGCCACGTCCGCCGCCGAGCAAGAGCTCGCAGGCCTTGCCCAAGCCACCCCCACAGGCCAAGCCGAGGCCGCGCTCCGCAGCGAAGACGCCTCGCAGCCCAACACCGCGCGTCGCACAACCCCGCGCGCCCCAAGCAGCGCAAGCCCCACCGAAGCGCCCACAAACTCCCAGCCGCGCGACACCCAGGCCACACAACTAGCAAGCGCCACCACCCAGCCACAAAACAGCGCACCCACCGCCACACCCACCGCGCCCGACGCCAGTGCCAAAGCCACCACGCAGGCCGCCACCCACGCGTCAACCAAGCAAGCGCAAGCATCTCAAGCCCAACCCACCCCATCCCATTCGAGCTCCACCCGCGCCGCCAGCACACCCCCGCGCACCATCGAAGCGACCACAGGCTCCAACTCCGCAGCCCTCGCTCCCGATCGCTCCACCACCGCGATGCTCCGCCGCCTCGAGCTCGCCAGCCCCACCGCACAAGCCGCCAAGTCGCGCACGCTCCGCCAAGGCGTCGAGCAAGCCGCACTCTCCAGCCTCTCTCTCGCCCTGCAAGATGGCGAAGGCACCGCCACCGTGCGCCTCGCACCCGCAGACCTGGGCCAGCTCGCCCTCCGCCTTCACGTCCGCGACGGCGAAGTTTCGCTCCAAGCCCAGACACAAACCGAATCGGCACGCGACTTGCTGAACGCTTCCTTGCCCGCGCTGCGAGATGCTCTCGAAGCAAAGGGCCTGCACGTGCGGGAGCTGCACGTGCAAGGGCCGCAAGCCCAGGAAGCGCCAAGCAGGCCAGGCCCAACCGTGCAGGATGCACAACCGGGCACCTCCCGCAGCGATCAGGACGATCGCTACGCAGGAGGCGAAAAGAGTGAAGGTCAAAGCAGCGGAGGCGGAGCCTCCAACCAGCAGTCATCGGCGGGCCACCAAGGCTCGGGGCGCACGGATGCGCACCATGCACTGCACGAAGCACTGCCGTCGAACCAGCACGCGGAGCGTGCCACGGAGCCGACCACGTTCCTGCCGGAGGCGGGCGTGCTGCAGTGGATTGCCTGATTCGCGGTGCGTCGCTGCAAGGATGGAGCACGCACCATCGGTCGCCCCTGCCCACGCGGCTGCACGCACCGCGCGTGCCAGGCCCGCACGCCCGCCCGCGCCCATCGTTGGCGGCCCATCTCACGCAGCGAACATCGCGCAACGCCAGCGCGCCGGAGGTCCATCGCCATGAACATCGCCAGCACGTCCAGCAACGCATCCACCTCCTCCGGCGCAAGCGGCCTCAGCTCCCTCTCCACAGAGGAGTTCACCAAGATCATCTTCACCGAGCTCACCAACCAAGACCCCTTGAGCCCAAACGACACCAACCAGCTGCTGCAACAGATCTCCACCATCCGCAGCATCCAGAGCGACATCGACCTCTCCGACAACCTCAAAGGCCTCGTCAACCAGAACGAGTTCTCCAGCGCAGCCTCCCTCATCGGCAAGCCCGTGGGCGGCGTGAGCGAGGACATGTTCCGCGTCCAGGGCATCGTGCAGATGGTCTCGCGCACGCAAGATGGCACCGTCCTCACGCTGCAAGACGGCTCGCGCGTCAACATCAAAAACCTCGACGCCATCGTCGCCCAGCCCGCTCCCTCCACCACAGGAGGCAACCCATGATCCCGGGCCTGTCCCCCATCCCCACAGGCCTCTCCGCCAACTCGCTCTTGCGAGGCCTGCTCGGCTCGGGCAACGCAACCACCGCCGCCGCCGCGCCGCGCACAGGCGAAACAAGCTTTGCTTCCCTGCTCGCCAAGGCCCGCGAAGGCCAAGTCGCAAGCAACCTGCCCGTCACCCTTGCCCCCGACGCCAACACCAAGCTCTCGCAAGGCCAGCTCTCCCGCCTCGCCGCCGCCGCCGACGTCGCCCAAGCCCACGGCGCCTCCAAAGCCCTCGTCTCGCTCGATGGTCGCATGCTCACGCTCGACGTCGCCACCCGCGAAGTCACCGCCGACGTCACCCAGCAGCTCGCCCTCGCAGGCCAAACCGGCGCACCGGCCGCCCTCGCCGACATCGAGGCCTTCGTGCAAGTGCCCAGCACCGGCTCATCCGCCGCGCCGTCATCATCGCTCGCACCAAGCACCAGCGCCGCTGCCTTCGTGCCCCCCGCCACGCAGAGCGCCTCCCTGCTCGCCATGCTCGCGCAGCACGATCGCGCGTGACGCAGCCGCCCACACCCACACCCTCCCAGTCCCTTCCCCGTCCTTCCCCTCGCAACGCTCCCGGAGCTTCCGTCATGGCCTCCACCACCGCACTCTTCACGGGCCTCACAGGCCTCAACGCCAACGCCCGCAACCTCGACGTTGTCGCCAACAACATCGCCAACGTCAACACCACCGCCTTCAAGCAAAGCCGCCTGATGTTCTCCACCATGTTCAGCCGCACCATCTCCGCGGGCACTTCGCCCGCAGAGACCACAGGCGGAACCAACCCCTTCCAGATAGGCCTGGGCGTCTCCACCAGCGGCACCCAGCGCATGATGACCAACGGCACAACCTCCGTCACCGGAGACCAGCGCGACCTCGCCATCGACGGCGGCGGCTTCTTCGTCGTCCAGCGTGGCGACACCGAGCTCTACACCCGCGCCGGCGCATTCCGCCAAAACGCCCGCAGCGAACTCACCAACATCTCAGGCGACGTGCTGCTGGGCTATGGCGTCGACGAAGACTTCAACGTCGACCGCGGCACCCTCTCCCCCCTCGAAATCCCCGTGGGCCAGCTCACCATCGCCGAGCAAACTCAGAACGTCCGCCTCGCAGGCAACCTCAACGCCAACGGCCCACTCCCCACCAGCACCGCACTCATCGACCTGTTGGGCTCGCCCACCGAAGGCCTCCGCGCTCTGCCCACCGCCGTGCCGCCCCCCGCCGCAGGCAACCTCATCGAGGGCACCACCCGCCTCATCGACGTGCAAGACCCCACCGCGCCCGCCGCATCGCTCTTTGCCGCAGGCCAGACCATCGAGCTCCGAGGCGTCGCGAAGGGCGACAAGCAGTTGCCCGCTTCCTCGCTCGCCATCACCGCCGCCACCACCATCACCGAGCTCGCCGCATTTCTCCAAGACGCCCTCGGCATCGACCCCACCATCCCACCAGGCCCCGATGGCCGCACCCCGGGCGTCTCCATCGACGCCGCCACCGGCGCACTCCGCATCGTGGGCAACAGCGGCTCACAAAACGACCTCACCGTCGAGAACGCCGACGTGCGCCTGCTCGACGCAGCAGGCACCCTCGCCCGCTTCCCCTTCGTGCCCAGCAAGCAAGCAAGCAGCACAGGCGAGAGCACTCGCACCACAGTCGTCGCCTACGACAGCCTGGGCACCGCCCTCGAAGTCGATGCCACCTTCGTGCTCGAAAGCCGCTCCAACGCCGGCACCACCTGGCGATACTTCATCGACAGCGCCGATGCCAGCACCATCTCCCCGCGCCTTGCAACAGGCACCCTCAGCTTCGACACCAGCGGCGCACTCGCCTCCGGCGCACCTATCACCGTCAGCCTCCCGCGCGATGGCGCAGGCAGCGTCGCCCCCATGACCTTCAGCGTCGCCTTCGGTGGAGGCCGAGACACCCTCACCGCCCTCACCGACTCCCGCTCACAAGTCGCCGCCACCTTCCGCGATGGTTCTCCCATCGGCACCCTCAGCGCCTTCGCCGTCGGACCCGACGGCACCATCACAGGCAGCTTCACCAACGGCCTCGCCCGCACCCTGGGCCAAGTCGCCCTTGCCACCTTCGTAAACCCCGAAGGCCTCATCGAAGAAGGCAGCAACCTCTTCTCCGTCGGCGCCAACAGCGGCGCACCCGTCGTCGTCCAGCCCGGCTCCTTCAGCGCAGGCCGCATCCTGGGCGGCTCGCTCGAAATGAGCAACGTCGACCTGGGCGAAGAGTTCATCAAAATGATCCAATCCCAAACGGGCTACAGCGCCAACAGCCGCGTCATCCGCACCGCCGACGAGCTCATGCAACAGCTCCTCGTCCTCGGTCGATAGGCGACAAGCGACAGGTGACCAGCCACAAGCTCCACGCGACACGCAGCATCCCCCGCGCCCTTCCTTCTTTGCTGCTTCATCGCTTTGCTGCTTTCTCGCTTTCTCCCTTTCCCCCAAACTTCCTCCCCAGCAGCCAATCCGTCCCCCCCGGCGCCGCCACGCTCGCCGCCAGCGCCATCCTGGTTACCCAACTCGTCCACACCTCACCCTTGGGCCTCCGCAAGCACGCCACCACCGCCCGCGCCACGCGCTCGGGCGGCTGCATGAACGCCTTGGGCGTGCGCTGAAACAGCCCCGCCTTCGTGCTGCTCTTGCTCGCGCTCACATCAAAGAACTCCGTCCGCGTCCCAATCGGGTGCACGCTCGACACATGCACCCCGCTGCCCAAAAGCTCGATGCGCAGCGCCCGCGCCCAGTGGTCCTGCATCGCCTTGCTCATCGTGTACGCGCTGAGGTAAGGCACCCCAATCTTCGCCACGCAGCTGCTGCACAGCAGCACATGCCCGCTCCCACGCTCCTGCATCGCACGCAGCGCAGGCCGAATCGTCCACACGCTCCCCCAGAAGTTCGTCTCCAGCATCGCCCGCAGCTGCGCATCGGGCATCTCCAGCGCGCTCGCCTCCTGCCCATACCCCGCATTCGCAAACACAGCGTGCAGCGTCCCAACCTCCCGCGTCGCATCATCAATCAGCCGCGCGCACGCCCCCTCGTCCTGCACGTCGCACGCCATGGGCACGATCGCCCCGCGCGCTACGCCCATCGCCCCCGCCCGCTCCACCACCTCGCGAAGCTTCTCGATGCGCCGCGCTGCAATCACGACGCGCATCCCCGCCGCTGCGCACGCCCACGCCGTCGCCGCCCCAATGCCGCTGCTCGCCCCCGTGATGACAATCGCCTTCCCGCGCAGCTCGATGGCCATGAAGCCTCCCAAAAACGCGATCGGGCGTGCACCATGCACGCCCGAAAAATCGGCACGAACGTCGCGCCAGCCATGATCAAGCAATTATCAAGCAATGATCAGGCCATCCTTCATCCCGCTGCCCACAAGCAGCGCGACAGGCTTACTTCTTCTCGTTCACAATCGCCTGCTCGGTCTTCTCACCGGCATACTGAATGTCGCTGCCCAGGCCCTTAACGGTCTGGCAAGCAGCGAGCGTGCACGCGGCTCCAGCGAGGCCCAGCAGCAGCAGCGTGCGGGCGATGCGAACGGGGTTGGAACGAGTGGAGGAGTTGCTCATGCAATGAGTATACCCCAATCACCCATCCATTGCGATGCTCTCACCCTCGCCGCCCGTGCGCTTGGGCCCCTTCGTCAGCAGCCACCGCGCTTCTGGTGCCCGCAGCAGCAACGCCCCCCCGCCATACGCCGCTGCCCCGCCCAGCACGCACGCGGCCACCCGCGCCGCATGCCCCAGCCACGTCTCGCGCGGGCCCAAAAGCCACTGCACGCCCCACACCGCACCTGCCATCACCACCGCCAGCACCCCGATGCGTGTAAACGCCGCGACCGTCTCGCGATTGAGCACCCGCTCATGCCCCTCGCGCAGCCCGTGCAGCCTGCGCCGCAGCAGCATCCCCAGCACGCCGCACTGCACCATCGCGCTCATCGCCGTCGCCCAAGCCAGCCCCGCCTCACGCATGGGCCAGATGAGCGACAGATTCAATCCCAGGTTCAACGCAACAGCCCCCAGCGCCACGCGCATGGGCGTCGTCGTGTCGCCCAGCGCATAGAACGCCCGCGTGAGCACATGATTCAGTGAATAGGCCCACACCGCAGGCGCAAACCCCAGCAGCACCGCCGCGCACCGCACCAATCCATCCTCCGAAAAGCTCTGGCTTCCCGAGCCATAAATCACCCGCACCAGGTCATGCCGCACCAGCATCAGCCCCGCGCTCGCAGGCAGCCCGATGAACAAGCTCAGCCGCAGCCCGCGCCGCAGGACATCGATGAACGCTCCTGGCTCATCCCGCGTCCGCGCCAGCATCGGAAACACCGCCGTCGCCACCGCGATGCCAAACACCCCAAGCGGAAACTGGTACAGCGTCTGCGTCGCGCTGAGAATGACATAGCTCGCGCTGTCCAAAGGCGTGGGCCTGCCCAGCATCGTCGGTCCCACCCACGTGGGCCACATCGCAATCAGCGTGTCCAGCATCGTGTTCAGTTGCAGCGTCCCAAGCCCCAGCATCGCAGGCAAAAACCGCCGCCACACCACCCGCGCATCCCCCTTCGCCTCGCCCCCCGCCCGCAGCATGCCCAGCGCCCCGCGTGCCGACCCCAGGGGCGTCAGCTTCCGCAGGCTCGCCCAGCTCCACGCCACGCTCGCCATGCTCGCCAGCAAAGCCGCCCCCGCAATCACAAACACACCCGTCCGCATCCCCAGTTCATCCTCCGCGCTCCCCAAGGGCCGCAGCACCCCAAGCCACAGCGCCGCTCCCGCCCCAATCTGAAACAAGTTCAGCACGATCGGCGCGGCAGCCGGCACCCCAAACCTTCCATGCGCCTGCAGCATGCCCCCCAGCACCGCCACCAAGCACACCATGGGCATGATGGGCAGCAGCACGATCACCAGCTTGATCGACAGCGCCACATCCGCACTCGCAGGCAGCAGCAGCACCCGCAGCGCAAGCACCAGCACGATCGCCGCCGTCAGCCCGCTCGTCAGCAGCGTGCTCCCCCACACGATGATGCTCCCAAGCGCCCGCGCCCGCTCGGGCTCTTGCTTGCGCAGCTGCGCATAGTGCGGCAAAAACGCCGCCGAAAGCGCCCCCTCCCCAAACAACCTGCGAAACACGTTGGGCACCATATACGCCGCACGAAACGCGCTCCCCAGCGCGCTGTCCCCCAGCAGCCGCATGATGATCACGTCCCGCGCCAGCCCCGCAAACCGCGACACCAGCGTCAGCCCGCTCACGATCCGCACCGCCGCCGCGAGGCGTCCGGTCATCGCTTGCGTTGTTTCCGAAGAAGGCTGGCCTGTGGGCATGGCAGGCAGCAGGATAGTGCAACCCCGCCCCGCCGCACGCACATCTGGCGACTGCGCACGCCGCCTCTCTCGCGTAGCCTTGCGCATGCCCCAGCCCACCCTCCCGCGCCACCTCCTGCGCCACTCCCTGCCGCTCGCAACCCTACTCCTCCTCAGCGCCTGCGCCGCGCCCCACACTTCCGCCGACCGCTCCGCCGACGCCCCCGCCGCCACCCCAGCAGCCACGCCCGCCTCCCGCTTCCAAAGCATCGACCTGCTCGCCCAGTTCGCCACCACCAACCGCCTCCGCACAGGCCGCCCCGCCAACTTCACCTGGCTGCCCGACAACTCCGCCATCCTCTACACCCGCGCCCGCAGCGAGGCCGACCGCACGCAAGACCTCTTCGTCTTTGACATCGCCACCGCCGCCGAGCGCGTCCTCCTCACCAGCGACGCCATCCTCAGCGGCTCCACCGAGCAGCTCTCGCCCGAAGAAGCCGCCCGCCGCGAGCGCATGCGACTCACCGCCCGCGGCATCGCCCGCTTCACCCTCTCGCGCGATGGCACCAAGCTCCTCGTGCCCCTCTCAGGCAGCGTCTTCGTCATCGACGTCGCCCGCGCGTTGCGAGGCGAGCCCCAGCAAAGCCCGCTCCGCATCGAAGGCGCCATCGACGCCAAGTTCAGCCCCGACGCCTCCCGCATCGCCTTCGTGAAGGATGGCGAGGTCTTCGTCCGCTCCCTCACCCAATCTCCAGCGCAGCCCTTCGCGCAAGTGCAAGTCAGCTCCGGCGCCACCATCGCCGCGGGCGGCACCATCAGCAACGGCGAAGCCGAGTTCGTCGCGCAAGAAGAAATGGGCCGCACCGAAGGTTTCTGGTGGTCCCCCGATGGCACCGCGATCCTTTATCAGCAGAACGACACACGCAACGTCCAGTCCTTCACCATCGCCGACGCCAGCGACCCCGCCCGCGCGCCGCAGCAGTTTCCCTACCCCCGCGCGGGCACCCCAAACGTCGACGTCCGCCTCTTCCTCGCGCCAGTCAGCGAAAGCCTCACCACCCCAGCACCCATCGAAGTGCTCTGGAACCGCGCCGAGTTTCCCTACGTCGCGCGCGTCGCTTGGGGCTCAGCCCCGAATCTCCCCGCCTCCGCGGGCCTCCGCGTGCTCGTGCAAAATCGCCTCCAGCGCGAGCAGCGCTTGCTCGCTATCAACCTCGCCTCCGGCGCAACGACGCCCGTGCTCATCGAGCGCGACGACGCATGGCTCAACCTGCACGACGCCGACCCAACCTGGCGAACCACCGCGCCCGAGCTCTGGTGGCTTGCCGAAGGCCCGCAAGGCTGGGTCCCGGTGCTGCTCGACCCCGCAGGCAAACCCCTCGCCACGCTCGACGCCTCGCAGCTCCCCCTGGGCGGCGCACGCAGCGTGCTGGGCACCAGCAACGAAGGCTCCACCCTCTGGGTCAGCGCAGGCAACACACCAACCCAGGCCAGCACCTTCCGCATCGACCGCACCACCACGCCCACGGGCCTGAGCCTCGTTGCCCGCCCCGTCGCCAGCGACATCAGCAACCCCGCCCAGCGCACCATCACCACCACCACGCCATCGCCCGATGGCACCATGGGCGTCACCTTCATCGCAGGCAACAACCAGCGCCACCGCTGGGTCGTGCAGCGCTTCGCGAATGCTGCATCCCCCGCCCAAACCATCGGCGAGATCGCCAGCATGCACCCAGACCCCGCCATCCTCCCGCGCGTCGAGCTCCTCACACTCCCCGCAGGCGATGGCATGAGCTTCGAGTGCGCAATCATCCGACCCACCAACTTCGACCCCGCCAAGCGCTACCCCGTGCTCAACTTCGTCTACGCGGGCCCGGGCATCACCATCGTCTCCGCCGACACGCGCCGCTACGTCCTCGAGCAGTGGTACGCCCAGCAAGGCTTCATCGTCGTCAGCATCGAAGGCCGCGGCACGCCGCACAAGGGCCGCGACTGGGAGCGCGCAATCGCGGGCGACCTCATCGACGTTGCGATGCAAGACCAGGTGCATGCCCTTCGCATTCTGTGCGACCGCTACCCAGAGATGGACGCAAACCGCATAGGCGTCTACGGCTGGAGCTTCGGCGGCTACTTCAGCCTGCTCGCCCCCTCGCTCGCGCCGCAAACGTTCAAGGCCGCCGCCGCCGGCGCACCCGTGAGCGACTGGCGCGACTACGACACGCACTACACCGAGCGCTACATGGGCCTGCCCGCACCACTCAGCGAGAGCGACCCCAGCGCGCCCCACAACGCGAGCGGCCTGAACCGCGAGGGCTACGACGCCTCCAGCGCACTCACCCACGCCCGAAGCGTGCAAGCCCCCCTCATGATCCTGCACGGCACCGCCGACGACAACGTCTACTTCGTCCACGCCCTCCGCATGGCCGACGCCCTCACGCGCGCGGGCGTGCGCTACGAGTTCGTCCCCCTCATGGGCCAAACCCACGGCGTGAGTGACCCCGCCCTGCTGCAACGCATGCACGAACAAATCGCCGACTTCTTCCTCAGGCACCTGCGAGCTGAGCCTGCGCCAGCAGCGCGCTGAGCGAGAGCGAAGGGAAGATCGGTTTCAGCACAGAGGCACAGAGGGCATGAGCAAGATGAGAGAAGATAAGAGGTAAGAAGCAAGAAGCTCAATACACTTGCAACATCAACAGCAAAACTTATCCAAACTCGCTCAAAGTCTGCGACTCCTCGTTCACCACAATCCTCTCATCTTGCTCACGCCCTCTGTGCCTCTGTGCTAAGAATCTCTTTGCAAAGAATCTCAACAAGCTCCCGTCAGCACCCAAAGCAAAGCATGGTGCAAGCAGCTCAAGCTCCC
>JAIYDA010000147.1 GCA_027487735.1 Planctomycetaceae bacterium
GAGTGCCCGGTGGCGAGTGCCCGATGGCGAATGCCCAATGCCGCCCTTATCCTTCTCCCATGCCCAAAGCCGCCGCCTCCGCCCACGACCTCGTCCAAGCCCTCCTTAAAGCCGGCAAGATCCGCGACAACATCACCGTCATGGTCGGGGGCTTTGGCCTCTGCGGCATTCCTGAGCAGCTCATCCTCGCGCTGCGCGACACGGGGGTGAAGGGCCTTACCTGCATCTCCAACAACGCGGGCGTCGACGATTGGGGCCTCGGGCTCCTTCTCCAGACCCGCCAGATCCGCAAAATGATCTCGAGCTACGTGGGCGAGAACGCCACGTTCGAGAAGCAGTTCATCAGCAACGAGCTCGAAGTCGAGTTCAACCCGCAGGGCACACTCGCCGAGCGCATCCGCGCGGGCGGCGCGGGCATCCCCGCGTTCTACACCGCCACCGGCGCAGGCACCATCGTCGCCGATGGTAAGGAGACGCGCGAGTTCTATCGCCCGGGCGATGGCCTCACCGGCGCGACCATTCCGGGCAAGGGCTTTGCCGGTCGCGAAGTGCGCGATGGTGCAGGCCCCGCCCCGCAATCGGGCCAGCCCCGCACCTACGTGCTCGAGACAGGCCTCTACGCCGACCTCGCCCTCGTCAAGGCCCATCGCGCCGACCACTTCGGCAACCTGCGATACCACGCCACCGCCCGCAACTTCAACCCCATGATGGCGACCGCCGCCCACGTCGTGCTCGCCGAGGTGGATGAGCTGGTGCCCGTGGGCAGCATCGACCCCGACGACGTGCACACGCCAGGAAACTACGTGAATGGCATCGTCTGCACGCGGAGCGTGAAGCGCATCGAGCAGCGCACGGTGAGCGCGGGTTAAGGCCCGCGCGGCGGCGGACCTTCGCGCCCGCCTTCCCTGGGTCCATCACGCCCACCTTCACGCAGCACCGGCTCAAACACGGGCTGCGGCATGCGCCCCGCCTCGATCTCAGCAATCGCCGCGTCGATGAGTTGTGTACGCCGCTCGACTGCGGACGCCGCTCGCTCCTGCATCTCGCGCTTGCGAATGTCCAGTCGCGCCACTTCCGCGTTCGCCAAAGCAAGCTTGTCGTCAAAGTTTGCCTGCATCGCCGCACGCAGCTCGGTCCGCGCAGTTTGCAACGCCTCGTTCGCCGCCCCGGCCTCGCCCGCCTGAGGCGACGCCTTCGCGGCATCGCGATACGCGCGAATCTTCCCCAGGACGTCAAAGGAGCTGCCCACCTCGCGAATCCGCAGGCGATACAGCTCCGCATCGCCCTCGCGCACCCGCATGGCCTCGCGCACGCGTGGCAGCAGCCGCTCGCCGATGCGCTCGGCTATCGCCGGCTCGCGCTCGCGCAGCGCCTCATAGCGTTCAAACACCGCGGGCAGCTCCTGCCGCAGCACCTCGAGCACCGCCTGCCGCTCGCTCTCGGGCGTGCGTTCGCGCGCGCCTTCGCCACGTGGTCCTTCGCGTCGTGCTCCTTCGCCACGTGGTCCGCCAGGAGGCCCATCCGCCGGGCCCTCGCCCCGCCCTTCGGGCCGTCCCTCGAATCGCCCGGGACCGAATGGCCCGCGACGCTCGCGAGCCGCCTCAACCAGCGATTCAAAGATGATGGGGTGTTCGGTGCCAATCAGCACGCGGGCCGCATCGGTCGTGGGCTTGCCCTCTTGCAGCAGCGACTGCGCCTGCTCCACCGCCGCCAATTGCTCTCGCAAAGACGCCTGCTTGCGGGCCAGCGCGTCGCGCAGCTCCTCGGGCGTCCGGCGTTCGATCATCGCCCGCATGAGGGGCCGATCGCGATCTTGCGATGCTGCACCCCTGCCTGCTGCCCCATCGTCACCAGATTTCTCGGCAGCTCGCGCCGCTTCGGGCTGGGTGGGTGCTGGCGTTTGTGCAGACGTGGGCACGGTGGCGCACGCGAGCAGCATGAAGCCCACCATCACGCCCGCACCGCGCACGAGCTTGGTTGCGTTGCTGGTCATGTCGCCTCCTCATCCAGTGCCGCTCCACCCCGCACGGGCGAGGTGCCGAGGTCCAGCCAGTCGAGGCCGCCATTGCCCGACTCCGTACCTGAGCCAGCACCCGAGTCATCGCCACTGTCCGAGTCACGCTCGCTGCCCAGCATGTCCACGCCATCGTCCGACCAGATCTCACTGCGCGACACATCCGCCGCCGCCAGCCAGCTCTCCCACAGCAGCACGTCATCGTCGCCCGGCTCAACCGTTGCCAGCGCCAAGGCCTGCCCCATCCCATCCCGATTCATGCCCTCGCGCTCCAGTTCGCCCTGCTGCTGCACGCGCGCACTCGCAAACGCCGTGGGCGTCTGCTCGCGCGTCTCGCGCTGAGCCACGATTGCAAAGCCCAGCCCCCCCACCACAGCGATCGACGCCGCCAGTCGCATCGGACCGCTTGCTGTCGTGCGCTGCGCCACGGGCCGCGCCCGCATGGGCTTGCCCGGGCTCCAGGCCTCCGCCTCGCCCACCACCCGCAGCGAGTTGCCCAGCGACGTGGCATCGGTCTGCGCCACAACCAGCGGCACCGTCCCCGCGATCATCCGCCGCAGCGCGGCTTCCGAAAGCGTCGCGCGCTGCCCATCCAGTGCCTGCGCGAGCACCCGCAGGTCGTCGCTCAGGTGGCCATCGAGACCAGCCGGCTCGATGCCGGTCGCCTCGGGCCCAAAGTTGTTGTTCGCAGAAGTAGTCATAGCAAACTCGCTTTCGTCCCTCGGGCACACCGAGTGGTTGCCCGCCCCCCGCCAAACGTCTTGGGCCAGTTTTCATTGCATTCCATGGCTCTCCTCCGCATGCGTCCTCCGCGATCGGGGTGAGGTTGATCCAGTTGAGCCAGATGATCCAGTTGGCACGGCTGGCACGGCTGGCCGAGCTGCGCCACCTTTGTCGGGCGGGTCGTCTGCGTCACCCCCCATAAACAGGCGGGCAAGGGCCGGATGCGTCCGCTCGAGCGTCGCCCGAAGCTTGGCGAGGGCTCGGTGGTGCCGCGCCAGCAGGGTACCCAGGGGTTCGTCGAGCAACTGGGCAATGTCCCGAAATCCCAGCCCTGCGTGATGCCGGAGCTCGATCACCTCGCGATCGGCCTCTCCCAGCGTCTCCAGCGCCTCCGCCAGGGCACGCGCCAGGGGGGGGCCATCTTCCATCTCAGCCGCCGTCGCGACCAGCACCGGGGCGTGCTCCAAAGGCACCGAAGGCCCTCGCCTGCGCAGCATGCGGGCATGGTCGCGGACGCGATTCATCGCGATGCGAAACAGCCAGCTTTCAAACCTTCCCGCTTCGCTGTAGCCCCCACTGCGCAGCTGGATTGCCACCGTCGCGAGCACCGCCTGCGTGATGTCCTCGCTCACGGTGGTGTTGCGCGTTCGGCTTTGCACCATCGCAAACACCCGGGGGGCATATGCCCGCACCAGCTTCGTCCACGCCTCGCTGTCGCCCGCGCAGGCAGCGCGCACCATCGCCTCGAGGTCCCCCTCGCGTGCGCCATCACCGCCGGGTTGTCGTGCTGCATCCACCATGAAGCACCAAAGACACGCGCGACCTTCCGCAGGTGAACGTAGGGCGACCGCCCTGATTGCCACAAAGCCCACGAACTGATTCTCGCAGCACTGCCCCGCATGCTGGGTACGCTCTGGGTGCTATGCCTCCCCAGCCTGTCCTCTATGCCGTCAAGGCGACCTGCGCCGATGAGCCCACCCGCGACCGCTACGTGCGCTGGCTGGTGGACCGTCATGTGGCGATGGTGCTGGCAACTGGCCTGCCCACCCAAGCGTGGGTGCTGAAGCTCGACGAACCCAACACCGTGCAAACGCAGTACGTCTTTCCATCGCGCGAGCACTTCGACATCTACGTCCGCGACCATGCCCCCGCCCTCCGCACCGAGGGGCTCGAGCTCTTTGGCTCGGTCGCGACTTTCTCGCGCAGCGTGGGCGGCATCGAAGCCTCGTGGCCTACCTTGGCCCGCTCGTAGGTGCTGGGGATGTGCCGCGGCTTGGCTACCCGCCAGGCTGTTCAAAGGGATCGCTCGCGTGAAGGCTCTGACCGACGAACAGCTCTTTGACCGCTATCGCAGGGGCGAAATCGCCTGCCTGCGCGAGCTCATCGAGCGTTATCAGCCCGACTTGCTGCGGTTTTTGTTCCGCCTCGTGGGCGACAGCGCGGGCGCCGAGGACGTTTTTCAAGAGACCTTTGTCCAGGTCCACCTCGCAGCCGCTTCCTTCGACATCGACCGCAAGTTTCGCCCCTGGCTTTTTACGATCGCGGCGAACAAGGCACGGGATCACCTGCGTAAGAAGAACCGCCGGCGGATGCTCGAGCTCTCTGCCCCCTCGGGCGATGAGGACTCGGGCTCGTTTGTCGATCTGTTGGAGGTGGACGTTCCTCCTCCCGACGCCCGCCTGAACGCGCAGGAGACCAGCGAGCGCGTGCAACGCGCGCTCGATCGCCTGCCGTATGCCCTCCGTGAGATTCTGCTGCTTGCCTACTTCCAACGCCTGAGCTATGCCCAAGTCGCCGACGAGCTGGGCATTCCGCTGGGCACCGTGAAAAGCCGCCTGCACTCCGCGGTCGCGGCCTTTGCCAAGGCCTGGCAGGTAGAGCAGGCCAGTGATGCAGACCCGTCGTCGTGAGCTGCAATCGGACTGTCCTGCGTTCCGCCCGTCGTCCCGCCCAAGGTCCTGAGTTTTTCTCCTGCTCTCCATGTCCAATCCGCCCGACCAATCCTCCACGCCGCAACTCTCGCCCGAGGATGTGCGCGCCCTGGAGTCCTTCGTGCAAGCTGGGTGGCTCGGTGCCACCAGCAACCCCCGCCACGCCCGCCTCGCGAGCCTGCTGAGCCCCTTGCAAGCAGCCTCGCCCAACGACACCACGCTCGCCCAGCGCACGCTCGACGCGGTGCTGCTGGCCCGAGCTCAGTCCGATGACTCCCCGGATAGTTCCGACACCGCCGAGGCCCTCACGCTCAGCGAGCTGGATCAAGAAGCTCTTGACGCGCTCATGCTCGAAGGCCTGCAACCCCGGCGCGTGCCCGCCAGCCTGCGTGAGCGTGCTGCCAAGGCTCACGCCCTGCTCGCGCTGGCAGGTGCCGACTTTGCGCACGCGGGCCAAGCCGACGCCAGCCTGAGCCAAGCCAGCCAGACTCAAACCAACCAAACCCATCCCGGCCCCGAGCTCATCGACCGCACCATGCAGCGCGTGCTCGCGGCCCGCACCCAGACACCCATCGCCCTGGGCGAAGTCTCGCGGCGCGGCTCGCTGCCCCTGCGAGAGATCGCGAGCATCGCCGCCGTCCTGTTCATTGGCGGCATCACCCTCTGGCCCATGGCAGCAGCCGCGGGGAGCGCCCGCGAACGCAGCGTGTGCGAGAGCAACATGGCCTCGCTCGCCGGCGCGTTTGGTCGCTACGGAGCCGACTTCCGCGGGCTGCTGCCCGTCGCGAGCCAGCCCAGCCAACGCCGCAGCGATGCGCCGTGGTGGAACGTGGGAAGTGGCCCCGCGCAGAGCAACTCTGCCAACCTGTTCACGATCCACGTCGCGAGCTACGCACCGATCGAAGCCAGCTGCTGCCCGGGCAACCCCAAGGGCTGCCGCACGAGCGTGCCCAACCGCACCGACTGGAACACGCTGGAGCAAGTGAGCTACAGCTACTACGTGATGTTTGGCGAGCGCACGCCCAGTTGGAGCGGCGAGAGCCAGCCACGCCCAGCTAGCCCGTCCAGCCCGTCCAGCCCGTCCGGCCCCGCGACACCGTCTTGGGAAGGTCGGGCGGGCGACAGCAACACGACGGTTGTGCTTGCCGATAGCTCGCCCGTCATTCGCCGCGCGGTGCGCAACCAGGTCGTGAGCGTGGGCGAGAACAGCGCAAACCACGCGGGCAGCGGGCAGCGCGTGCTCCGCGTCGATGGCAGCAGCGACTGGCTCGCAACCCCCTACGACGCTGGCCCAGGCCGCAACACCCGCCGCCACACCCCGCAGGGCCACCGCCAGCGCCTCGGCACCGCCGACAACATCTGGCTGCCCGTGTCGCTGGAAGAGACGCTGCTCACCATCCGCACGCAGCAAGAGCAGGGCGTAACGCAGGGCACCATCGCCATCCCCACGCCCGAGCAAGCCGCCCGCATCCGCAGCGTGCGCCTCCACGGCACCGAAACGCCCGGCAACGTGAACGACGCGTTTTTGGGCCCGTGAGCGAGGCCCTTGGCTTTGCTGCATGCCTGCTCCCTGGTGGCTCAGCCATCTCGGCTGAGCCCTCGGCACAGACCATCACCGACCCACCAAGCACTCACGCGGCGCGCAGGCGCCGATGGCGCGCGGGTGAATGTCGCACGCCGTCTGCGCAGAAGGCACAGGCGAGACGCCTGTGCCACCGCGGAGGGCTGCACCTGCGGAACAGGCCCGCTACATTGCCCCTCATGCAGGCCCCAAACCCCGACTTGCAAGACAGTGGACAAGCCGCGTCAAGCGGGCAAGCACTGGGCTTGGCTGGCACGGCGGGCGCGACCTGCGTCGCCTGTGGCTACCCGCTTCGGGGCCTGAGCAGCGAGGGCGTCTGCCCCGAGTGCGGCACGCCCGTGCGCGAGAGCCTGCAGGGCATGCTGCTGCAACACGCCTCGCGCGACTATCTGCGCTCGCTGCGGGTGGGCGTCACGATCGTGATGGTGGGCGTCATCGCGTCGATCTTCACGGGCATTCTCGCTGAGGTTGGCGGCTCGGTGATCGGCGCAACGGGCCTAACGACCCGGGCCGGCGCTCGCTCAATTGCGCAAGCCACCGAGGCAGGGCTGGACCTGCTCACAAGCATCGCGCTCTTCTTTGGATACGTCAAGCTCACCGAGCCCGATCCGCGCTTTGTCGATGGTCGCGAGCCCAACGGGGCCCGCAAGGTGGTGCGCGTCACCGCGGCGATCATGATCGTCACCGCGCTGGTCGCGACCGCGGTTGCTGCACTCGCTCAGCTGGGTGTGGGCACGCGCGGGCTGGCGGTGGGCAACGCCGGCGCGATCGCCAACGCGGTAGCTGCACCAGCCGAGATCGTGGGCACGCTCGCCTGGATCGTGGGCGCGATCGCGTGGGTCGTGCAGTTCTTTGCGATGATGCAGTACGTGCGCTGGCTCGCCTCGCGCGTGCCCGACTTTCGCCTTGCCACGTGGAGCACGCGCTACATGTGGCTGCTGCCTTTGCTGTTCACGGTCGGTTGCGTGCTGCTGGGGCTGGGGCCCATCGTGGCCTTCGTGCTCTACTGGGTCCACCTCTATCGCCTGCGCAGGCAGCTCGTGTGCATCGAGCGGACCGGTGCGCCCGCGCACCTCGCGGGGGCCTTGCCCGAGACGCCCTATCGCCAGCGCCCAGACCCGACCTATCTTGTGCCATGACGCACGTTGTCCCACGTGTTCGGATCACCGATGTCTCGCCGCGCGACGGCTTGCAGAACGAGAGCGTGATGGTGCCCGCCGAAGGCAAGGCGGAGCTGGCTCGCTTGCTGCTGGCAGCGAACGTGGACGAGGTGGAGCTGACGAGCTTTGTGAGCCCCAAGTGGGTGCCGCAGCTGGGCGACGCAGCCCGCGTCTGCGAGCTTGTGAGCGACCACCTTGCCCAGACCGGCGGGGCGCGGCTGGGCGACGCAACGCGTGGGCCCATGCTCAGCGCGCTCGCGCCCAACGCCGCGGGGCTCACGAATCTGCTGGCAGCCAACGAAGCGGCTCGGGCCGCGGGCGTGCACACGCTGCTGAGCAAGGTGAGCGTGTTTACCGCGGCAAGCGAGAGCTTTGCGCAGCGCAACACGAATGCGTCGATCGCGCAGACGCTGGAGCGGTTTGCGCCGATGGTGCAGCAGGCGCACGGCGTGGGGCTGCGCGTGCGTGGGTACGTCAGCTGCGTCATCGCGTGCCCTTTTGAGGGTGCCATCTCGCCCGCGAAGGTTCGGCGCGCGGTGGACGAGCTGCTTCGCATCGGTGTCGATGAGATCGACCTGGGCGACACCATCGGTGCTGCAACCCCCAGCACCATCCGCGCGCTGCTGCACGAGATGCACGACCTCATCGCGCCGCAAGCCCGCGACGAAACCGCCCTCACGCTGCACCTGCACGACACCTTCGGGCAGGCGGGCGAGTGCGTGCGCGAGGCGCTCGCGCTGGGCGTGCGGAGCTTTGACGGCAGCGTCGCGGGCCTTGGGGGCTGCCCCTACGCAAGCCTGCCTGGCAAGCCCGCCCCGGGCAACATCGCCACCGAGCTCATCGTGAGCATTGCCAAAGCGATGGGGTTTGCGTGCTCCGTCGACGAAGCAAGGCTTCGCCACGCCGCAGAGTTCGCGCGCACGCTCACTGGTCGCGGCCCGATGGGCCGTGCCCACCCCTAACCCGCCTACGGCATGCGGATGCGCGCGACCTTGCCATCCTTGCCCAGCTTGCTCGGGCCAACTTCGATCTTCCACTTCTCTTCGGCAGAGCCGCCGCAGGTCTGCCCGTGCTTGAACTCGGCGCCACTCTCGATGATGTACGACGCAAGGTCGAGCAGCGTCATCGCGAGCTCGCCCATAGGCTGCTTCGATCCAATGACCTCGAGCTCGTTGTGCCCAAAGCACGACAGCCCCGTGGTGCTGGCATCAAAGCCCGAAGCGCCCTGGCTCACGACCGGCTTGACCCACAAGGGCGTGGGAAACCCGTCCTTCTCGACAAAGTCGGTCGTCATCTCGACCACGAGCTTGGGCGGGTACACCGAGAAGGCATCGCCCACATACCACGCCACGGCCTGGGGCTGCTTCATGCACGCCGCGGCAGCGATCGACGCGGCGACTGCCGCGGAGCGCGGGTCGGGCGCGATCCCAATCAGCAGCATGTGCGAGGCATAGGGCACGGGCACCGGATTGCCTTGGTACCACATCGTGTACTGAGCCGCCTCGTCGACCTCTGCCGTGGGGATGCGCTGGGGCGTGTGCACCGCCATCACCATCGCGCCCAGCGAGGGCACGTTGATGCTCACGCTGCCGTCCTTCGCGTCGGCCTCGCCGCTCACGTCGAGGTGCGGGGCGATTGCCTTGGCGGCTTTGATGATCGCATCGCCATTGGGCGCTTGCGTGCCCGCAAACAGCGGCATGGAGAGCATCCGCGCTCCGCTGTTGCTTTCGCTGGCTTGTGGCTTCTTTCCGAACAATCTGCCGAACATGCGTCGCTCCTTCCCGGTTGAGGTCACGAGGTGTTGAGGCGTGCTCCATCAAAGATGCAGCATGAGGCATGCAGCCCTAGGCATGCAACTTCGTACTCCACTTCAGGCCCGCCACGCCCGCAACGATAAGCAGCAGGCAGAGCACCCGCAGCAAGGTCCAGGGCTCTCGCAGAAACGTCGCGCCAATGAGCGCAACCCCCAGCGTGCCGATGCCCGTCCACACCGCATAGGCAATCCCAGCTGGCAGCACCTTCATCGCCCGCGCGAGCAGGATGAAGCTCAGCACCATGAGCACGATGGTGCACACGCTGGGCACGAGCTTCGTCCAGCCCTGCGTGCGCGGCAGCAGCAGCGCCCACGCCGTCTCGAGTAGCCCCGCGACCACAAGCACCCCCCACGCGCTGTTCCACCAGCGGACGAGCGGAGCGACGATGAGTTCTTGCATAGTGGTCACGATGGCAGGGTACTAGCGCGTCGCGACCCAGACGTTCTGGCGCGAGGCGACGGTTGGGCAGCCCACGCGAGCGCTTTGTAACACACAAAAAAGTTGGAACCGACCCCAGGCTTTTCTCGGATTGAAGGGTGAACGTGCCGATCTCTCAGATACGTTCTCGGGTGTTTTCCGCACGCCCGCGTCGTCTTTCGTTTGCAACATGTTTGGTCCTTGCGTCCGGCCCTCCACGCCGTTCGCTGCTGGTTCAGCACGTGTTGCTGCGCCCGTGGTCGCGGTGCGGTCGGGCTGCGCGAGGACGACCACAACCCCTTTGCCCGGGCTGGTTTGCGCGACAGGTGGCGGAAATACCTGGCGTTGCGGCCAGCCCGGGTTCTCCAACGACCGGGCGGATGGGAAGCAAGCCCCGTGCAACGTGCACGGGCAAGGCAAGGCAGGAAGCGCCCGCGCAAGCGGACGCGGCATGAGGAGCGCGGTATGCGAAGCAAGCACGCAGTCGGTGTGATGTCTCTCGGCGCGGTGGTGGCCCTCAGCGGGCAATGTGCCCTCGCCCAGACCCAGTCGCGCGGGTACTCGATCGACCCGCTCGCGGGCTCGACCCTCTCGCTCGAACCTAGCGGCAGCGTGCTGGCGACGCCCCCCTCGGGCAGCACCCGCAGCGGGCTTGCGATTTCCTTCGACGCCACGATGGGAGGTGCACTCAGCACCAGCGTGCAGCACTGGGGCGATCCGCATGTCGATCGCTTTGGCATCACACTGTCAAAGCCCGACGGCAGCAGCGGAATCGGCGCGTGGAGCGCAGCGTGGGACGGACAGCAAGTCGTCGAGTCGATCGAGCTCGCGGGCCTTGGTGTCCGCGTCGTGTCGCTCAGCTTCTCCACCACGGGCGGCGTGCTCGTGCTGCCGCCCCGCGCGGCCGACTTCTCTGCGGCGCTCACGCTCGCGAGCAACAGTGGCGGCGGCCCGCTGGCGAGTGAGCAGTGGACGGTCGGCGTGCGCAACGATGGCGCGGAGGGGATGCGCGTCTATCGCACCACCACCAGCCCCCGATCCATCCTCGTCTCGCCGCCCGGAGAGCCTGCCTTTGTGGTGCAGGACGTCGCGACCGTCGCGATCGGCATCGTGTGCATCACGAGTCCCTGCCCGGGCGATGGCACCGCGAGCATCCGCCTGAGCGCGGGCGTGCAGGGCAACACCACGCCACGAAGCGTCGAACTCGTGGACGCGGGGATCGACATCGCGGGCATCTCTGTCGATGAGCCGGGCGTGAACTTTGCCGAGCCGCGGTTGGTGCGCGCGTGGGAGCTGTCGGGCGATCCGCACGTGCAGCAGGCGAATCTGCGCGTCGACGATGGCCCCAGGGCCCGCATGTCGAGCCAGAACAACCTGCGGATGTGCACCACCAGGCCCGATCCGATCCTCGTCAGCTACCCCGTGGGTGACGGGCAGCAGTTCGTGAAGAGCAGCCTGGTCTCGGCGGTGGAACGCGTCGACGCGCAGGGCCAGATCGCCACGCTCGATACGACGCATAGCGCGCCCGATTGCAACGTCACGTACGTGCCCTCCACCAACGCCGGAGGCATCGGCGCGAGTGCCGGCACGCGGATGGTCGCGCTGAGCGATGGCGGCACCGCGCTTGCCGATGTCGTGCTCGCTGCGGGCCAGTTCTTCAACCTCAGCGGCGTCTGCACCGAGGAGGACGACACCGCATGGTCCATCAGCGTGGACGAGCCGGGCGTGAACATCTGGGACGCGACGCAGATCGCCTTCACGGGCGACAGCGGGCAGCTTCGCACGAGCACCGGGCTCGTCTTCCAGGGCGTGCGCCGCGTGCTGGTGCAGCACCTGGGCGTGCAGCTTGCGGATGCCACGCTGCGCGTGCAGGCGCAGTGCACCAACTGCAACTGCGAGGCGGGCGACGAGGGCTTCCTGGTGGGCGTCGTCGGCCCGCGAGCATGCGACAGCATCGACTTCAACAACGACGGGCTCTTCCCCGACGACACCGACCTGCTCGACTTCCTCAGCGTGCTCGCGGGTGGCGCCTGCTCGGGCACAGCCTGCAACGACATCGACTTCAACAACGACGGCTTGTTCCCCGATGATTCCGACCTGCTGGCATTCCTCACGGTGCTCGCGGGCGGCGCGTGCGAGTGAGCCTCGCCTCGGAGGCAAAGCGATCCATCCAAGCCAGACCCGAAGGCGACGCGGCGTGCCGCGTCGCCTTTTTTCATGCACCGACAAACATCTCGCGAAACAACCCCGTCAGCGGCTTGCACACCGCACTCCCCGCGCGTGCCGATGTCGCTGCGCACAGCACCGCGCGACGCTCGGGCACCACGACCACGACACTCGCGTGCCCGGGCCTCAGGCCCGCGTGTGTGAGGCTGCGGGCATCGATGGGTCCGCCCGGATCGTGCGTGCCGCCGCCGTGCAGGCGCAGGCTCATGCTGAAGAGCGCTCGGTGCATCGTGCTGGGCTGGGCCGTGAGCATGCCACTCGCGAGCGCGGGGGGCAAGAAAAAACCCCCAAACAACCCGCGATGCAGCACCTTGCAAATGTCGTGCGGGCTCGCCACAAGCCCCGAAGAACCAGCACAGACATACGGCTCGACCGCCAGCACACTGCCCTTCGCATCGTGGTCGGGAGCGATCGCGGGCAGCACCCGCGTCGGCTGCTTGCCCCAAAGCTCCTGCTCAAACGCGGCCGCCACGCCCAGAGGCTCAAACACCAACCGCCGCACGACTGCGGGCAGCGCCTCCCCCAACCGTCGCTCGATGGCGAGTTGCACGAGCGCATACCCCACGCTGCTGTACTGGGTCTGGCGCCCGGGCGCCTCGACCTGACGAATCAGCCGCTGCGCATCGGGCGTTGCGAGCCACGCTTCAATCGGCGCGGGCGAGATGAGCCCCGCATCCACGCGTGGCGGGTTGTGCTCTGCGAGGCCCGCAGCGTGCGAGAGCAGCAGCCGCATCGAGGTTCCTGGCGCAAGCCTGGCTTCGGGCGATGTCAGCACCTGGGCAATCGTGCTCTCCAGCGGCTCATCGAGAGGCAGCACGCCATCGCGCGCGAGCGCGAGGGCCGCGAGCGCCACCACGGGCTTACTCACCGAGCTCACGCGGTAGGCGAGGCGCGCTTCGGTCGGCGCATGCCGAACCAGCTGTGCGCCGTGCAGCGAAAAACGCTCCTCACCCACCACAGGCGCATCGGCATCGCCTAGCCGCCACGCGATGTCCGCGTGCGGCACGCCTTGCGCACGCATGAGCAAAGGCGTCGTCCGCACGATCGCCTCGCGCAGACGCAGGTCCGCAAGCCAGAGCGATCGGCGTGTGCACGCGTGCAAGCCAGATCGAAGCACGTCGCGAAGCAGAGTCATGCCTCCTCATCGCACACGCCGTGATAAGGCCTGAGACGGCTTGAGACGGCTTGATACGGCTTGATACGGCTTGACACGCCCTCGCGACGCAATCGATGAAGCTGCCTGCTCGGCAGCCCCTTCCCGCGTCCTCACCACTTCCGCGGCGCCTCACCCGTGTACTTGCTCAGCGGACGGATGATCCGGTTGTTCGCGTGCTGCTCCATGATGTGCGCACACCACCCCGTGACTCGGCTCGCCACAAAGATGGGCGTGTACTGCGGCACCGGGATGCCCATCGTGAAGTACGTCATGCCGCACGGAAAATCCACGTTCGGATGGATGTTCTTCTTCTCGAGCATGATCTTCTGCACCTGCTCGCCCAGCAAAAACCACTTGATGGCGGCATGCCCGCCCGGGTTCTTCGTGTCCTTCTCAGCAACGGCCTTGCCCAGCTTGTGCAGAATCGGCGCGCGGTGATCGCCATTCTTATACACGCGGTGCCCAAAGCCCATGAGCTTGCGCTTGGTGTCGAAGGCCTTCTGCATCCAGTCGTCCACGGCCTTCGTGCCGATCGCGCCCTCTCCGCAATCCTTCATGATCTCCTTCAGCATCTCCATCGCCATCTCGTTCGCGCCGCCGTGCAGCGGGCCCTTGAGGGCCGCGATGCCGCCAGCCACCGCGCCGTGCATGTCGCTCAGCGTGCCCGCGATGCACCGGCTCGTGAACGTGCTTGCGTTGAAGTCGTGCTCGGCATACAGAATGAGCGACACATCCACCACGCGTGCGTACTCCTTCGCGGGCTTGCTGCCCGTCATCATGTAGAGCAGATTCGCCGCCATATCGAGGCTCTCGTCGCCCCCGCGTTCGCGGCCGATGATCGCCTTGCCGTCGATCACGTTCTGCATGTGCCCAATCATCGTCGGAATCTTCGCGAGCAAGCGCTTGCTCTTGCGCAGGCCCGCCGCTGCCTCGTTGCTCTGGCTGTCGGGGTCCACGTGCCCCAGAATGCTGACGCACGAACGCAGAATGTCCATGGGCACCGCACGCCCGCTCGCGAGGTTGCCCCCCATGCTCTCGATGAAGTTCGTCACAACGCCAGGCAGCGCACGCTCGCTCACGAGCTCAGCCTTGAAGCGTGCCAGCTCGCTGCTGCTGGGCTTGTGCCCCTCGAGCAGCAAGAACGCCACCTCCTCAAACGTCGCGTTCTGCGCGAGGTCGTGAATCTCATACCCGCGATACCAGAGCCCGCCCTGCTCGATCGAGCACACCGCCGTCTCGCCAGCGATGATCCCCTCAAGCCCCTTGCTATAGATCGCCTCAGCTTGTTCTTTCGTCACGGCGGGGGCCTTGGCAGCAGCGGTGGTCATAGCGTGATTCCTTGTGGGGTGGAGAAGGCGGTCAGACAAAGGGGTGCAGAAAAGGCTCGCGGCCTCACCAGGCGGCGCGACCGTGTGCAGTATAGGGAATGCCGCCTGCGGCTTGGGCGTGTCGAACGGCCCAGCACCCACGCTCGCCCGTCGTGCCCAAGGGCCGCGAAACGCACGCCCAGCACGCGCACAATCCCGCAAACAAACCCGCAACAGACCCCGCAGAAACCCGGCCAAAATCATGCCAAATCCAATCCTGCCAACGCAGCGCGAACCCGCCCGCCGCGAAGCACGTACATCCTCTTGAAGAACACGCTGCACCGCAGCACACGCGAGCACAAGCTCCCTCTCCTCCGGTGCGCCGAAGATCCCGAACAGGGCCGGCGCATCGTTCATTTTGCTGAGCGGCTGGCATGCCCAAGCACCAGCAAGCGCCAACAAGCACCGCCAAGCGGCTCCGTGCCCACTTCACGCTGAGTCAAGCTGAGTCACGCTGAATCACGCTGAATCACGCTAAACCACCACAGGGCACGCTCACGCCTCGCTCGTCCCCTGTGCCCGCCTTGCCGCACGCTCCACCAGGCGATTCGCGCCAGGCGTGGGCACATCATCCACCACGCCGCGGCGTGCCTGCTCGTCGGTGCGGGGTGCGATGGCATGGGGGTTGCGCGGGCTGGTGAGGTGCTGCACCCAGGCACGCTCGTGCACCTGCCAATAGTGCTCGAAGCTCTGCTGCATGCCAAAGCTCTGCAAGAACTCGTGGGCAGCCTTGCCCATGCGGGCCCGCTTCTCGTGGTTGCTCGCAAGGTCCACGATGCGGTCCACCCATCCCCGCTCGTCGCTGGCGCGCTCGACATACCCCGTCTCGCCGTCGCGCGTCACTTCCTTGGGGCCACCCGCGTCGGTCACGAGCACAGGCAGCCCGCTCGCCTGGCTCTCCATCACCACCTGCCCCAGCGTGTCGGTCGTGCTGGGGAAGACAAAGAAGTCGCCGCTCGCATACAGCGAGCTGAGCTCGGCACCATGCCGGAAGCCAAGGAAGTGCGCGTCGTGCCCGCGCAGTTCCTCTTGCATCTGCTTGCGATAGGGCCCGTCACCAATGATGATGAGCTGCGCGGGCGTGCCCAGGCGGGCAAGCTGCTCGCGCGCTTTCGCCCAGCACCGGCTGAGCATGGGCAGCCCCTTCTCCACGCTCACGCGCCCGCAGTAGATCGCGCGGACGATGCCGTCCTTGCCCGCCTCATTCCCCAGCACGCGCTTCCACACGTTGCTGTCGCGGAAGCGCGGGTGGAACTGATCGATCATGATGCCCGGGCGCAGCGTGTGCACGCGCTCGTCGGGCACGCGCAGCTCGCGCAGCGCACCCGCGTAGTCGTCGCTGCGCGTGAAGATGCTCGCAAACGACGCATAAAACCACTTCATGTACGCGCTGCACCCGCTCGTGAGCGTGTCGTCCTGAAACAGCTTGTCGACGTACGCGGGGAAGTCGGTGTGATAGACCCCCACCACCGGGCACCGCAGCATGCGGGCCGCGAGCAGGCCCACCAGCCCCACGCTGCCTGGCGTGCTGATGTGAATGACATCGGGCTGCATCTTGTCCACCATCCGCAGCATCTTCGTCACCGGGGGCAGCACCAGCTCCAGGTTCTCATACTTGGGCATCTTCGTCGCCACCACGGGCGGCACGTTCACGATGTTTGGCGCAGCCTCAAACGCAAAGTTCGTGCTCGTGAAGACCGTGAAGTCGCGCCCCGTCCGCCGGGCCTGCTCCGCCGCGTTGCGAATAAACCGGCTCACGCCGTTCACGTCCCCCAGCGTGTCGGTAAACAGCGCGACGCGCATCGGGCGTTCGAGCACGCTCACGCCATCGCCTGGGGCTGCGTGGTTGTGTTGCAGGGCTTGCACCATCGGGCGTTCCTTGTTCTGATGAAACAGGCTGAAGAGCGTCGGAAGCTGCGTCGCCTCGAGCGCAAGATAGGACGTGGCAAGGTCCAGCAGTTCTTGATGCGTGCGCGACACACCCCGCCTGCCCTTGCCCGCGTTCCGCGCCACCTTGCCCGCCTGCACCGCCAGCACGCGGTGCATCGCAGCATAGAGATCATCGCAGAAAGCCGCGCACGCATCGTGCTGGCTCAGCGCGGTCCCCTCAACCCACTGCCCATCGTGCAGGCGCGCCAGCAGCTGCGGGTGATCCTTCGAAACCTGCGCCAGCCCCTCGCGCAGGGCGTGCGCCAGCGGCGCGAGGCGATTGGGCTTGGCAAATCGCCCGCGCAGCACCGCCGCCTTCACCTTGACGCGTGCCGTGTCGAGCACCAGCGCCACGGGCCCGGGCTTGGGCACGCGTGCACCGGCAAACGCGAGCAGCGCGTTCGCAAACGCCCGCCCCCGGGGCGAGGCCTTGGGCACCCACGCCCGCGCCGCAAACTGCGCCCCCACCGTCGTGAGCTGGTGCGCCAGCAGGCTGCTGTGCCCGCTCTCGCCCCCCACCTGCGCGTGCCCCGCCATCACCACGCGAAAGAACTCGCGGCCGCACGCCAGCGCGCCATCGCTCTTGATGCACGAGGCAGGCGTGCCCAGCGCAGCCGCGTCGCTCGCGAGCACGCCCGTCCAGGTGCGCCCCACGTTCAGCAAGCCGTGGTCGTCGCTGCCTCCCGTCTGGGCCTTCTCCCACGCGCGGTGCCACAGAGGCTCAATGCCATGCTCGCCCAGCAGGCGGTGCATGCGGCCCGGCGTCAGCGCCCGCAAGTAGGTCTCTAGGGCAGCGCGGTGCGTGCCGCTGTGCGCGCCGTTGAGCGTCTCAAACCCCTTGAACAGGAGTGCGCAGCGGTCGATGTGCCAGGGCGTGAGGCGGTCGTTCTGCACATACAGCGGGTGCGCGAGGGCATGGGGCAGTTGCTCATCATGCAACCACGCCGCAAACTCATACACGTTCTTGCGCAGGCCCAGCTTCTCGATCTGCTCGTGCTGCTCGGGGCTCAGGGTCCACACCAGCACGTGCAGCTTGCACCGATCTTCCGGAAAGTGCACCGTCACTTCTTCGCCCAGCACCACGCCCTCATAGCCGCGCTCTTGCAGCAGCAGCCCGCCCTCGATGGTGTCGTGATCGGTCAGCGTCACGAGGTCCATGCCGCGCAGGCGTGCCTGCTCATACACCCGCTCGGGGTGCGAGTAGCTCTCTGCACACCCGATCAGCCCGAGCGCCTTGATCGCTGGGCCACTGCTCGCGTGCGAGTGCACGTGCGTGTCCATGCGCGTGAGCCGGCCTGGGTCGCCCGCGGCTGGGCTCGTGTCGCCATTCGCAAGGGTTGCCAGTTGCACCATGCGCGGTCTCCTAGCAGAAAGGAGTGTGGCCAGACGGAAAGGCCACCCAAAGTCGTGGACGAGCAACGCGGGCGGAGCGAAACGCCAGCACCTTGCAGGCGAAGCGCACCTGTTCACACTGCTATCGTGCCACACCCCAGGACAGAAACCACTGTCAATACGCCACTTCCGTCTCAATTCGCGCAGCTTTGTCGCGATCTTTGCACAGCGTTGACGCTTTTCGCATCCATGCGGACGTAATGCAGGATTTCTGACCTAGACCAGCCTGTCTACACTTCCGCATGCCTCGCAAAGCCCCTGCCCGCGTTCGGCACAAACCCCGCCTGCCCAGCAAGGCCAAGGTGCCCGTCGCGCCGCGCGAGCGCCTGCTCGACACCGCTGCGGGCCTGTTCAAGTCGCAGGGCTTGCACGTGGGCATCGACACCATCCTCGACGCCAGCGGCGTCGCGAAGATGACGCTCTACAACCACTTCGCGAACAAAGACGCGCTCATGGAAGCCACGCTCCGCCGCGAGCATGAACGCTGGCGCACCTGGTTTGTGCAGCGCGTCGAGGCTCGCGCCGCCTCGGCGGACGCTCGCCTGCTCGCGGTCTTCGATGTGCTCGAGGAGTGGTTTACCCAGCCCGGGTTCCGAGGCTGCCTCTTCCTGAATGCCACCTGCGAACTGCCGCACGACCACCCCGCTCGGGCCGCGGCGTGCGCGCACTTCACGTGGCTGCACGAACGCATGGTGCACTACGCCCGGCTTGCCGAGGTGCTCGAGCCCGAGATGGTGGGCAAGCAGGCGACGCTGCTCGTGGCTGGCGCCATCGCCACAGCGCACGCCTGCGGCACGGCTCTGCCAGCGAAGGTCGCGAAGGGAACACTTGCGCAACTGCTTGACAAATAAGAGCTTCGAGAGATTCTCGCGAGAAAACGAGCGCAGCAGCATCGCCCGCACCCAAGTGGCATCCTACAACTAGACAGGTCTGTCTATTTCGTGCTCGCCCGTCGCGTGCCCGAAGGGACAGGCCCTGCTTTCTGGCTCTTTGCACACTGGTTGCATAAAGGACTCGCTCATGGCCCCTCGCATTCCGTTCGTCGATCCCGCTTCCGCCACTGGCCGCTCGAAGGAGATTCTGGAAGGCCCCTTGAAGGGCAAGCACTTCAACATCTTTAAGAGCATGGCCCAAAGCCCCGCGGTCTTGGAGATGTACTTGGGCATCGCCGGCGCGATGGGCAAGGCCAGCCTCTCGCAGAAGGAGCAGGAAGTGGTGCAGCTTGCGATCGCGCAGGCCCAGAACTGCGACTACTGCGCCAGCGCGCACACCGCCATTGGCAAGGGCGCGGGCCTGACCGAGGCCCAGACCATCGAGGCTCGCCGGGGCAGCATCCCCAGCGATGCCAAGCTGCACGCCCTCGCGACCTTCGCCCTCGCGATCCACAACAAGAAAGGCTTCGTGAGCGATGGCGACGTGCAGGCCTTCAAGGCTGCGGGCTACGGCGATGCCCACATCGCCGAGGTCGTGGGCAGCTACACGCAGATGATCTTCACGAGCACGTTCAACCACGTGAACGAAACGCCCGTGGACTTCCCGGCGGCGCCGCGCATCTGACGGGGGGCGGGCGCGGGCGGGCGCGTGGGGTAGTTCGGGTTGAGCACCGAGACGCAGAGGGTTGGAGCAAGATGAGGAAAGAGAGATGGAGGGATGGAGGGATAAAGGGAAGAAGGGAAAAATGGCAATGCACGGACGGGGTTGTCGTTTCCGAGCGTCAACATTGCCGAGGCGTCACTTCATCCCTTCATCCCTTCATCCCTCCATCCCTCCCTCCCTCCTCTTCTTCTCATCTTGCTCACCTTCTCTGTGTCTCTGAGCTGAAACCGAGCTTCCCGCGTGCCCGCCCTTGCGTTTCGCGTTTTCGGCTCACGCCTGGGGCGGGGCTCGCGAACGATGGGGCATGGCGGATGCCGAGCGAACTTTGGTTGGCCCGGGCTTCTCTGAGGAGGCGTTGCTGCGCAGTATTGCGCAGCGTGCGGCTCACCAGGGGGCCTCGTGGCCCGGCGTGCTGGTGGGCCCGGGCGATGACTGCGCGGTGCTCGGAGCTCGCCCTGCGGACGAGCAGTTGCTGCTGAAGGTCGATCAACTCATCGAGGGCAAGCACGTGCTGGCGGGCACGCCCTTGCACCTCGTGGCGCGAAAAGCCGTGGCGCGGGTGGTCAGCGATTGTGCGGCGATGGGGGGCGAGCCCACGGCGTTTCTCGCCGCGTGCGTGCTGCCCAGGGCGATGAGTCAGCACGACGCCGACACGCTGGCAAAGAGCGTGCACGCCTGGTGCGAGCACTTTGGTGCACCCTGCGTGGGCGGAGACATCGCAAGGCACGCGGGCGATGGGCCCCTGGTGCTGAGCATCAGCGCGCTCGGGCGGGTGCGCGGGGCGGTGCTGCGAAGCGGCGCGCAGGCGGGAGATGGCGTGTGGATCACGGGGTGCGTGGGCGGGAGCTATGCCCCACTTCCGACGGCACGCGATGCGTTTGCCGGGGGCGGGCACCACCTGCACTTCGAGCCCCGCGTGCGCGAGGGCCTATGGCTGCGGCAAGCCCTCGGCGAGAACCTGCACGCGATGCTCGATGTGAGCGACGGGCTCGGCATCGACGCGGGGCGCATCGCCCGCGCGAGTGGCGTGGCGATTGAGCTGCACGCGAGCGCGCTGCCCCTGCGCACGGGGCAGGGCGTTGGCAGCGTCGAGCCCGGGGCAACGGGCGAGGCACCACTGAGCGTGCGACAAGCGGTGCGCGATGGCGAGGACTATGAGCTGCTCTGCACCATCTCGCCCCGGGCCCGGCATGCGCCAATGCCCGATGGGCTTGCGCCGCTCACGCGCATCGGCACGGTGCTGGCGGCGAGCGAAGCGCAGCCCGCGGGGAGCGTGTGGCTGGTGGAAGAGGGCGGGAGCGTGCGCGTGGATGGGTGGGGGTGGGATGGGTAGGGAGTGGCGAGGTGTTCTGCGGGTAACCGTTGTGCGTGAAGACTCTGGGCGGTCAAAGCGTTGCGCGGTGTTCGCTTTTTCGCAATGGAGCTAGCCGGGTCGGTTGAGGGAGTGGGATTGGTACCCCCGGTCAACATGCGAGCCCACGCTGATCGCAACCTTCATCGAGGCGATGCTGCGTCTGGGCATGCCATGGGCGACTTGGACTCGGTCAGCACGTAGTGCGTGCCGCACTCAGGACAGCATGAAGTCTGCGATACGAAGGGATAACCGCATGCACGACATGAACTGGTGGCGATGGCGCGGAATCCCTCAAGGACCTGTCGGACAGAGCTGTACGAGCAGTATGTTGACACTGCGACGTACACAAACAGGCACGGCGGTGAAGTACAGATGTCGAGGGCTTTAAGCAGTGCGCCGTACTCAGCAACAGCCATGGGCCTGTTGAGTATACGCCTGAGCCCAACTATATCATGCTGCATCACTTGCGCAAACTGACGAAAGACCAAGAAGGACACAATGGCAACGAACACCGCACACAGAACTGACCACCTCGCACCGGATGTATACTGATACGCGTGCACGGTCAATCGTCGCGTGGCGACACACAGGAGCGCCAGGATGATGGCTTGAACGGTCAGGGCAAGCGCGAATACAACGAGAAACTGCCTGCCGATGTGGATCAACGCAGAAGCGATCGGCATGTAGACTTCATCGACGCTGCGATAGTAACCGACATACCAAATCGCCGCGAGTGTGCTAAACACCAATGGAAGTGGCAGTGCCCTCCACACGAGCGCAGCAACGGGCGGTGCCGGTACGCTTTGTCGCATGTCGTGAGATGATTGCGCCATGGCGTTGACTCGCTCGTGGACTCGCACGACACTACTTCCTTGCTTATCGTAGCGGCGCTGCCATGCAATGCGGGCCGCGAAGTGGGCGGGGACGTCGCACCAGACCCGAACATTGCAAGCAAGCCCACTTCGCGGGCACAACGTGCCTTGAGCGCGCGGCCGCAGCGCCTCAAATCCTCGCCTTCTTCCAAACCTTACGTCCTCGCCCGCTCGCGACCAAGCTCCTCGCGCAGCGCATGCCCCAGGTGCTCATACTGCTCAAAGCTGTTGTAGAGCTGGGCTGCGATGCGGAAGCTGCGGGCGGGAGCGTCGCCCTCGCGCTGAGGGGGCACGTTCCACACGGGCACCTGGATGCGGTGGTTCGCGTACAGGCGATCGTGCAGCGCGTCGTGGTGGGGCGTGGGCGTGCGCCAGCGCTCGGGCGCGAGGGGCAGGCGCATCGTGCAGATGCACGCGACCATGTCGTCGGGCGCGGTGGGCACCCCAACCCCAGGCGAGCCATCCGCAAACTCGCGCAGCACGCCCAGCAGGTGGTCGCGCCCGCGCAGGCAGAGGTCGCGGTTGAGCTTCGCAGCACCCGCAAGCCCAGCAGGCACGAGCCCAGCGAGAAACTCGATCGCCTCGGGGATGCAGCCCATGGGCGTGTAATCCGCGGTGCCCACGTAGTCAAACTCGGTCAAAAACTGGGCCCGCCCGGGGCGCGGGGCGTTGGCGTTGTTGGAGAGGGCGAGCGGGCGCGTGATGGGCTGCATCGAGGGGTGGACATACAGGAAAGCCGCGCCCTTGGGGGCGCAGAACCACTTGTGGCAGTTGGCGGTGTAGAACTCCGGGGCGAGGGCTTGCAGGCGCACGCCACTGTCGAAGGGGTCGATGGTGCTCGCTGCGGTCGCCGTGCCATCGCGAAAGCCGTGCACGCCTGGAACGAGCATGCCCGGCGCGTGGGCACCGTCGACGATGACGCGGATATTGCGTGCGCGCAGCTCGCGGACGATCGCCTCGATGGGCAGCACGAGCCCCGAGCTGCTGGTGACGTGGCTGACGAGCGCGACGCGGGTGCTGGGAGTGCAGGCAGCGAGGATGGCTTCCAGCGCGTCGCTGCTGCGGGCGATGGGGAAGGGCAGCTTGGCTTGCACCACGCGTGCCCCGGCGATCTTTGCCCAGTGCAGGGCGTTGTTCAGGCAGGCGGGGTATTCGTGGCTCGTGACGAGCACGTCGTCGCCCTTGCTGATGATGCCCGCGTGCACGAGGCTCGCAAAGGCCGTGGCGACGGCGATGGTGGCGTTGGGCACGAGGGCGAGGTCGTGCCAGGGGCAGTGCAGCGAGCGTGCGAGGGCCTTGCGGCTGCGATCCATCGCGTCATAGTGCTCGTCGACAAAGTAACGGACGAGGTCCATCTCCATGCGGGCCCGCATCGTCTGCTGGGCCTCGAGCACGCAGGTGGGGGTGGCACCGAACGAGCCGTGGTTGAGATAGGTGATGGTGGGATCGAGCTGCCAGTGGTGCGCGAAGGGGGAGGGCATGGGAGACAAGGTAGGGAAAGGGAAGCTACGACTGGGCAGGGGCACGCAGGGCGAGCAGACGCTCGCGGAGCACATCGGGAATGAGCACCTTAGTGCCCTTGGTGTAGTCGTAGGTCACGATGGTGCCCTCGCCCACAGCCGCGACGAGCTGCTGGCTGGTGCTGATGATCTCGTGCTCGAGTGTGAAGCGGTCGGCCTCGATGGAGCGGAGGCGCGAGGTGACGCGGAGGGTGTCGGGAAAGAAGAGGGGCTTGCGAAAGCGGGCGGCGGCGGCTTGGAGGATGAAGCCGATTCTTCCTCCGTTTTGTCCCCCGTCTGGGCAGGGGATGGATCGCAAGTCGTCGAAGGCGAGTGCCCGAAGATGGGCGACGCGTGCAGATTCGAGATATCGGAAGTAGACGACGTTGTTGAGGTGACCAAGGGCGTCCATCTCTCCCCAGTGCATAGGAATATCGGTCGTGACAGCGGAGGTCGCGAGCAGGAGTGTCAGATTTGTCAGATCGCGGGATGACGGGGGATGCATGGGGTGCTCACGGGGTTGGGAATGCCGTCCAAACGTTTGACTGATAAGGCTTTACAAACGGAAAAGTCGCGGTCAAGATTTGGTCAAGATGGGTGCAAGCCATTGAAGGTTTGGGGCAAGGCGAGTACCCTAGGGGCGGCGAAATCTGCGCGGCAAGGTTGTTGATAGGCCGGGGGTTCGCTCGCAGAGCACGGCAAGCTGTAGGTCGATGGCGGACATGCAAGCAACCGGAGGAATGTGCTTCCGGGGCATGTGTGCTGTGAGTACCGACGCTTGTCGCGCGAGCAGGCCAGAGTGAAGGTTCACAAGAGGTCTTTTTACGAGGAGTCGAGTATCCCATGAAGAAGCACATGAGCATCGTTTCGTGTATGGTGGCGGTTGCTGGGTTTGCGAGCGTGGCGAGCGCACAGGTGCGCATCAGCCAGGCCTACGGCGGCGGCGGCGCGACGACGGGCAGCCCCACGTTCAACGCGGACTACGTCGAGCTGTTTAACGCGAGCACCAGCTCGGTGACGCTCGTTGGCCACGCGTTGCAGTACACCGGCGCAACCAGCTCCAACACCACGGCTTGGACCGTCTTCCGCCTGCCCACCATCACCATCCCCGCCAACAGCTACTACCTCGTGCAGGTGAGCGAGCCGCAGGCGAACGCCACGGGCGGCCCCATCAGCCCCGCGCCCGACATTCGTCCCACGACGATCACCCCCGCTCCCACGCAGCTCTTCATGAGCGCGACGACGGGCAAGATCGCGTTCACGAGCAACGTGACCGCGCTGGTTGGCCCCAACAGCACGGCTGCGGTTGTGGACCTCATCGGCTACGGCCCGACCGTGAACCTGAGCGAAGGCACGAGCCCCGCCCCGGTGCTGACGAACGTGCTCGCGCTCTTCCGCGCCAATAACGGCTGTCAGGACACGAACGTGAACGGCAGCGACTTCACGGCGAGCGCGCCCGCGCCCCGCAACAGCGCAAGCGCCACCAACACCTGCTCCGCCATCGTGGACTGCAACAACAACGGCATCGCCGACAACGTCGAGATCGCTGGTAACGCCAGCCTCGACTGCAACAACAACACCCTGCTGGATAGCTGCGAGATCAACAGCAACAACGACTGCGATGGCAACGGCCAGCTCGACAGCTGCCAGATCGCTGGCAACGCCCTGCTCGATCGCAACACCAACGGCATCATCGACAGCTGCGACATCGCCCTGTTTGCCGACCTCGACAGCTGCAACAACAACGGCATCATCGATCAGTTCGATACGCCCGGTGCGGGCCAGGACTGCAACGCCAACGGCGTGATCGACTGCTGGGAAATCAAGCTTGGCCAGCTGACCGACGTGGATGCCAACGGCGTCTCGGACGTCTGCGAAGGCGCGATCGTGGTCGAGGCGACCGTGAGCGCGTACACGCAAGGCGCTGCGGGCACGCCCGCTCGCGACGGCATCACGAACGAGACCAGCGGCAGCATCTTCTTCAACACCCAGAATCTCACGAGCACCACGGCCTTCTTCGGCTACGGCATCGCTCGATTCGACAACGCGGCGGTCGCCACGGCGGCTCCGGGTCGCATCTACCTCGCCCTGACGCAGAGCAACGCGGGCTTCACCCGCCCGCAGGTGATCTTCCCGGGCGACCCCAACAACGTCGAAGTCTTCTACAGCAACAGCCAGGACAGCACCGTCATCACCCCCGGCACGAACACCACGCCCAACAACAACCTCACGGTTGCGGGCTGGAACGACAACTCGCTCTTCGCTGATCGCGCAATCGCTGGCAGCTACCTGTTCGTGCAGGGCAGCAACCCGCCTCCGGCCATCCCCAGCGGTGGCAGCAGCAACGGCAACGGCACGCGTGACAGCATCAAGCTGTACGATGCGAGCCAGACGAACACCGCTGGTGGTGAGTCGATCCGCAACGAAGTGGCGGGCGGCACGGGCGTGCTGACCCTCGTGGTCAACCACGCTCCCAACGCCATCGGTGCGGTTGCGGCGACCTACGCCGGCACCAACAGCATCTACCGTGGTCCTTCGCTCGTGGTGTTCCCGGGCGGGCCCGTGCTGCCCACCTGCGGCAGCATCGACTTCAACCGCGACGGTCTCTTCCCCGATGACAGCGATCTGGTCGACTTCCTGAACGTGCTCGCGGGCGGCATCTGCAGCACCGATCCGGAGCCCGGCTGCGACACCATCGACTTCAACGGCGATGGCCTCTTCCCCGATGACAACGACCTCATCGACTTCCTCATCGTGCTCGCTGGTGGCCAGCCCGTGAACTGCACGCCATAAGCGTTTGGTTTTCGGCAATCGCAGTGATTTCTGCACCTTTCACGGGGCCAGGCTTTGCGGCCTGGCCCCGTTTTTCTTTGCTCCGCAGCGAGGGCGTTCCCTTGTGCGTGCGCAAGTTGTTCTTTGGCATGGATGCCCCGCAACCGGCTGCGATCTGAGGTCTTCATGCGTCGCGTCTTTGGTGCAACTGGGGTGAGTCGTTGCCTGATCGCTGGCTGCTGCTCGATCGCCGGTGTCGCTGCGCCGCTCGCGTGGGCGGGCGAGCCTGGGCTGCGCATCTCGGCGGTGTATGTGGGTGGGGGTTTGCAGGCCTCAGGCGGAGTGCCTGCTTCGACGTTCTCGCACGATGTCATCGAACTGCACAACGCGGGTGCGCTCGATGTGCAGCTCTCTGGATGGATGCTGCACGCCGCGCCGGGGTTCACGGGCAACTGGGTGAGCTACATCACGCTGCCGGCACGCGTGGTGCCGCCGGGCGGCTTTGTGCTGGTGCGGGCGAACAGCGCGCTGGCAAGTGCGGGTGGTGCGATCGTGCCTGCGCCCGATGTAGTCGCGACGGGCGACCGCGTGGGGGGCGGGCCCGAGGGGATCAATCTCACGGCGCTTGGCACGAGTAGCTCGCGGCTCGTGCTCTCTCGCCCTGGGGCGGCAGTTGCGTTGCATGCGGTGAGCAACGTGACGAACCCCTTGCTCGATGCGAGGTTTGCGCCGTTTGTGGCAGACCTTGTGGGCCTTGGCGCGAACGCGCTTGCGTTTGAAGGGGCGGGGCCCGCGCCGCAACCAGGGGCAGCGCCAGGGACGTTTACGACGACGCACGTGCTGGTACGCCGCGAGGCAGGATGCGTGGACAGCGACAACAACGCGGCGGACTTTGTCGTGCAGCCTCTGAGCGCGACGGTGCTGCGCAACAGCGCGAGCGAGGCCCTGGTGTGCGTGCCAGCGTGTGGCAGCATCGATTTCAATGGCGATGGCCTGTTTCCTGACGACAGCGACCTTGTGGATTTTCTCGTGGTGCTTGCGGGGGGAACGTGCAGCACCGAGCCCGCCTTTGCGTGCGGCACGATCGACTTCAACAACGACGGGCTGTTTCCGGATGATTCGGATTTGCTGGCGTTTCTGCGGGTGCTGGCGGGGGGAGCGTGTTGAGAGGCTGGCGTGTCGGGGGGCGCCGGGTGGGTCGATTTCAGCACAGAGACACAGAGACGCAGAGGAAGAGGAGGGAAGAAAGTTGGGTGAGAGGAGTGGGGAGGGGCTTGGGATGGTGGTGCTTGAGCGGTGCGGTTTGCGGACGGGGTTTTGGAGCACGGAGTGGCTCGTGACAAGCGGATCGCGCAGAGCGAAGACGAGCGCTCTCGGCGCCTTTGCGTGAGGCATCGTCGGTGCACGCTGATCGTTGTCGCCTGCTCGCTTCGCTTGGCTGCTTTGCGTCGGCTCGCGCGTTGCGGGCGTGCCCTTGCGCTAGTACACCTCGAGGAACACGCGCCTTGTGAGCAGGAGCTGCTTGTGCAGCATCTGCCGCGTCCAGCTCTGCACGTTGCTCATGGTCTCGCTGTCGGCTTGCAGGTAGTGCTCGCGGGCGGGGGCGGGGAGCGTGCGGGCGAGCTGTTGCAGCACGCCCAGCTCCATGCCCGCGATGCCGCAGACGTAGACGAGGCCTCGGTCGCTCGAAAGGGTGCTCAGCAGCTCGGCGTCGCTCGCGTCAATCCGCTGGTGGACGTACATCGGGGGCTTGCCGTCGCTCTGGCGTTCGCGGCTGATGGCGGTGATGTATCGAAACCGGCCTTTGCTCGCTTCACTCAGCTCGCGCAGCTGGGCGTCGTAGAGCAAATCGCTGGCGTAGGGCGAGCCCATGAGGAGGGAGATGCGCGAGGCTTTCGTGGTGCGCAGCAGCTCGAGCACCATGCCGCGGAACGGCGCGATGCCCGTGCCCGTGGCGACGAAGACGTAGTCGTGCTCGTCTGGGTTTGCGGGCAGCACGAATCGCTTGCCGCTGGGGCCCGTGACCTTGACTTCGTCGCCCACGTGCAGATCGCAGAGGTAGTTGCTGCAGACGCCTAGGAAGAGCTTGTGCGTCTCCCAGTGTTCGTCGATGGTGCGCTTGACCGTGGTGGCGAGCACGTTGCCCGAGCCATCTTCGCCAAAGCTTGGGCTGGCGATGGAGTACAGCCGGAGCTTGTGGGGCTTGCCGGCAGCGTCGACACCTGGCGGCAGGACGCCAAAGCTCTGGCCCGCGATGAAGTTGCCCGCGAGGGGCGTGTTGCTCACGTCGATAGCGACGTGGCGGACGAAGCCCGCGGCCTTGCTGCTTGCGGTGCAGCGCTCGGTCGCGACGACGCGGCCCACGCCCGGCGCGGTGGGCGGGGCGAGGTGCATCTTGGCGTCGCGGAGGGTGGGGCCGAGCGTGGTGGTGGACATGGAGGGCAGGGTAGAGGAGGGGAGCGGGGAATGGGGAGCGGGGAGCGGGAAGAGACAAGATGCGGGAGAGAGGAGACAAGAGACAAGCGACAAGGGACAGGGGACAGGGGACAGGGGACAAGACAAGACCAGTGGGGGCGGGTCGTATGCTGGGGGCGTGTCTGCGTTGCTGCCAAAGATCTCGGTGGTGGTGCTGTCGTACATGCGCAAAGACGCGTTGCGGCACACGCTGTCGCAGCTTGCGGGCATGGAGTGGTCGCAGGGTGCGCACGGGGGCGAGGTGATCGTCGTCGATAATGCGTCGACCGATGGATCGGCGGAGATGGTGCGGCAGGAGTTTGCGTGGGTGCGGCTCATCGCGCTCGAGCGCAACACGCTCATTGAGGGCTTTAACATCGGCGCTCGCGCGGCGCGGGGCGAGCTGCTGCTCATTCTGGATGACGACTCGTGGCCCGAGGCGGGCAGCGTCGAGGCGGCGAGCGCGTATGTACGGTCGCAGCCTGGCGTGGGGGGCGTGATGCTGCACCGCAGGCACCCGCGCACGATGCAGTGGGAGTGGCCCTTTGCGGCCGAGCAGCTGCGGGGCGTGCAGCAGGATTGGCCCGACATGGGGTGCGGCAACTTGTTTCGGCGCGAGGCGTGGAACCGCGTGGGGGGCTACACGAGCGCGTATGAGCTGTATCGCAACGACACCGACATCGCGCTCAAGCTCGCGGGGGCGGGGTATCGCGTGGTGTTCTGCCGCGAGTGGCTAGTGTGGCACGACAGCAAGATCGCGAGCAAGAAGAGCGACAAGTGGCTCTGGCTCTCGACGCGGAACTGGGTGTGGATGGCACGCCGGCACGCGCGGGGCGTGCTGCGGGTGCGTGGCATCGTGCTGGGATGGCTGCACGCGCATCGGCTTGCGGGGCTGCGGCTGAGCGGGCACGCGAGCGTGCTGCGGGGGGTGGTGCTGGGGGTGCTGCGACGCGCGCCGGAGATGGAGGCGGGCGTGCAGCC
>JAIYDA010000056.1 GCA_027487735.1 Planctomycetaceae bacterium
GCCATGCCGTTGACGAGGTTTTGCGGGAAGGCGGCTTGGGCGGCGGCGAGGCGCTCGGAGCGCTGGGCGACGGTGATCTCTTTGCCGCCTTCGCGGACGAGGCGTTGGACGTCGCGCTCGCCGAAGAGGCCCACGGTGACGGTGCTGCGGGTGGGGCCGTGCCAGTAGAAGGCTTCGGCACCATCGGCGCGGAGGACGCGGACGGCTTCTTCGGCGGCTTTGCGGATGTCGCGGAGTTCGGCGTCGCTGGGTGTTGCGGTTGCGTCGCCCACTTGGTAGATGCCGACTTGCAGGGTGTAGAGCACGTCGGGCGGGAGGGAGGTGGAGAGGGCGGTGAGGTCGAACTGCGGCATGCTGCCAGCCTCACCTCGCTTGGAGGGGGCGAGGAGCGTGGCGGTGGCGAAGGGCTGCGTGTCGCCTGAGCGCAGCTCGCGGACGCGGGCGAGCTCGGCGCGGGCTTGGTCTTCGGCGGAGCGTGGGAACTCGGCACTCGCGACGATCCAGGCACCATCGCGCTCGAGCACGCGGACTTGGGGGAGGCCGCCGCGGGTGCGGGCCTCGTTGGCGGCGATGGCGGCGACCTCTTGGGCGTTTGGGGTGTCGCTGCTGATGGTGAGGAGGGCGACGAGCCAGGTGTTGTCGAGGGGGGTGTTGTCTGTGGTTGTGTTGCCGTCTGGGGTGGGGTTCGATGTCGAAGAGGTGCGGGCGTTGGTGGCGAGGGTGGCTTGCGGGGCAGAGCCAGAGAACATGGCATCACCAAAGATCGCGGCGTTGCCGGCTTGGCCTCGGGTGGTTTTGTTTTGGGAGGCAGTGCCTTGCTGGGCGGCGGCCATGGCAGCGCGCTGGCTGGGGCGATAGAAGATGACACGAGCGGCGGCGGCTTCGGTGTCTTGGGCGGCGGTGGTGGCGGGGCGCGGGGCGCAGGCGGAGAGAGGAGCGAGTGCGGAGCACGCCAACGCGGAGAAGGCGAGCGCGAGGACACGGACGGCGTGCGAGCGTGCCCCCCGACTGTTGAACGGTCGCTGCATGAATTTCTGGGCGAGGAATGTCATAAACAGGGGCGGAATAGCGGAGAGGGCCAAAAACAAGGCGTTTGGCTGGGCTGGATCGGGCCTGTCGGGACTTGGCGGGCGGGGAGAAAAACTTGTGCGAGTGTTTGCCTTCGCGACGATATCAGTTGCACGCGAGTCGGTGCGTGCACCAGCAAGCGTAGGGGCAAAGCGGCCCCTGATGAGTGTGGAGCGGATGGCGGGTGAGGACGATTGCTGGGAAGACGAGCGTGCGTGCTGCGGGGCCTGTGGTGGGCTAGTTGTTCGCGGCAACGTGCGTGTGCGGTGGTGGTCATGTGGTGGTGGTGCAGGGTGTTGTTCGCCTTGCGTTTCTTGCACGCGGAGTCGTGCGGACGTCACCAACTTTGTGAGGTCTACTTGCGCCGGGCAGGGAAGCTCGGACGCGAGGGTGATTGCGCCGACTCATCTTGAGAAGGCGCGCGGAGTGCTGCAAGCATGGCGGATATTGCTTCCATCCCAAGCGCGGTTGTGCATGGCGCGATGACGGGTCGGCTGACGGGGGCGTCCTCGGCAGCGATGCGCGAGGCTGCGCAGACGGCGTATCGGGCCCAGAAGCAAGAAAGCCGGGGGAGTGACCAGGTGCAGATTTCTCCCAGCGCTCGCTACCTCGCGATGATGAAGGGCCTGCCCGAGATTCGGGAGGACCTGGTGGAGGATGCGCGGGCGCGGATTGCGTCGGGCGAGATGGACACGCCCGAGCGGCTGGATCGCGCGATGGATGAGATGATTGGGGACTTTGAGGGGAAGGCGTGAGGAAAGGTGGGGATCGTGTGCTGCACGCGCGGGCCGCGAGGCTGCACTGCCCCACTGCTCGCACTATCATCGTGGCGTGCGACTTGCTTTAGCGCCGCTGAATCCGACCGTTGGGGACATTGCTGGCAACGTGCGGCTTGCCGAGCAGGCTGCGCGAGCGGCGGCTGCTCGCGGGGCGGATTTGGTGTTGCTTCCTGAGCTTGCGGTGTGCGGCTATCCGCCCAAGGACTTGCTGGCGGAGCATGGCTTTGTGCAGCGGTGCGAGGCGGCGGCGGGCGAGCTTGCCGAGCGTGTGGGGGCGTTTGCATCGAAGCTGACGGTGGTGGTGGGCACGCCTCTGCCAGTGTCGGGCGGCGGGTGCAGCAACAGCTTGGTGCTGCTGCGCGGGGGCAAGGTGCTGGCACGCTATGACAAGCGGCTGCTGCCCACGTATGACGTGTTTGATGAGGATCGGTACTTTGTGCCGGGCGCGCGGGGCGTGGTGGTGGCGGTGCCCACAGCGGCGGGCGAGGTGCGGGTGGGGCTGAGCGTGTGCGAAGATTTGTGGATGGGTGAAGACGCAGGCTTTCATTGGCGCTATGCGGAGGCGAGCGATCCGATCGCCGAGCTTGCGGCGCTGGGGGCGCAGGTGGTGCTGAGCGCGAGTGCGAGCCCGTTTGTGGTGGGCAAGGCGGCGAAGCACCTGGCGATCGTGCGCGGGCATGCGGTGCGGCACAGCGTGGTGGTGGCGAGCGTGAATCAGCTTGGGGGCAATGACGAGCTGGTGTTCGATGGGCACGCGTGCGTGGTGGGACCGCGCGGCGAGATGCTGGGCGAGCGCGAGCACTGGGGTGATGAGCATGCGCCGGAGCCGCTGGTGGTGGATGTGGTGCGGGGGGGTGTGGTTGGGGGGCAGGCGGCGCGTGTGAGTGGCGCGCAGGCAAGCAGCGATGGCGATGCGAGCGAGGTGTTTGCGTGTTTGCGGCTGGGCGTGCGCGACTATGTGCACAAGACGGGGTTTCGCAAGGTGCTGCTGGGGTTGTCGGGAGGGATTGACAGCGCGCTGACGGCGGTGATCGCAGCGGCGGCGCTGGGCAGAGAGAACGTGCTAGGCGTGGCGATGCCTGGCCCATACAGCAGCGAGCACAGCAAGAGCGATGCGTATGGGCTTGCGGAGAGGCTTGGTGTGCGGTGCATCACGCTGCCGCTGGGCGGGGCGTTTGCGGGCATGGTGGCAAGCGTGGATGGTGCGTTCGCGACGCTGGGGGAGAGCAAGCTGGGGGCGCAACTGCCCGACCTTGCGGAAGAGAACCTGCAGTCGCGGATTCGCGGCACGATGCTCATGGCGCTGAGCAATCGCACGGGGGCGATGGTGCTCACGACGGGCAACAAGAGCGAGCTTGCGGTGGGGTATGCGACGCTGTATGGCGACATGAACGGCGGGCTTGCCGTGCTGAGCGACCTGAGCAAGCAGTGGGTGTATCGCTTGTCGCGGTTTGTCAATGCTGAGGTTGGGGGGGGGCGGGTGCTGGCTGGGCTAAGTGGTGTGCAGCAGCCGCCGATTCCTGCGGGAACGATCGACAAGCCGCCTAGTGCGGAGCTGCGACCGAACCAGACGGACCAGGACAGCTTGCCGCCTTATGACGTGCTCGATGCGATATTGGAGATGCACGTGGAGCGGCGGTGGACAGCGGACGAAGTGCTCGCGGCGACGCGCGGGCGAGCGGGGTTTGATGAGGCGACGGTGCGGCGCGTGCTGCGGCTGGTGCGCATCGCGGAGTACAAGCGCAAGCAGGCGGCGATTGGGCTGAAGGTGACGACGGTGGCGTTTGGCAGCGGGCGGCGGATGCCGATTGCGATGCGGGGGTGAGGGTGGCGGGTACGAGCCACGCCTCGCGCAAGAACAAAGCACCCGCGACGAGCGCGGGTGCTGTGGGGTTGATCACAAGTTGGGGGCGAGGCTGGCTGCGAGCCCGGCTGCTTACTTCTTCTTCGCGAAGTA
>JAIYDA010000030.1 GCA_027487735.1 Planctomycetaceae bacterium
CCGCCTGCGAGGACGCGGAGGAAGGCAATGAGGTCGTTGTCGTCGGGGAAGAGACCGTCGTTGTTGAAGTCGATGTCGGAGCAGGTGTTGGTGCTGCAAGGGCCGCCGGCGAGGACGGAGAGGAAGTCGATGAGGTCGTTGTCGTCGGGGAAGAGGCCGTCGTTGTTGAAGTCGATGCTGTCGCAGGTGGGCACGACGGTGCGGAAGAAGTCGCTGGAGGGGATGATGGCGTCGGTGCCTGCGCTGCTGCGGCGGCGGACGATGAGGCCAGCGCCACCGCCCGCCTCAAAGAAGCGGACCTGCATGCGGTGCAACCCGGCCTTGAGGCCAATGGAGCCCGAGGAGACGACCATGCCGTGCAGGCCGTCGTTGTTCACGACGCGGGTGCTGCCGATGGAGAGGTCTGAGCCATCGTCGGACTCGGTGGAGAAGGTGTAGATGTCGTCGGTCGGGACGCGCACGAAGGTGGTGAAGACTGCGCCGACATTGTCTGAGCGGGTGCTGTTGGAGAAGACGCCGCCCGTGCTTGGGATGTTGAGGTTGGTGAGCGTGGTGGAGAGGAAGGGGGTGAGGGTGGAGAAGTCGGGGAGGGTCTGCGGGGCGGTGAGGTCGTAGTACGAGGCGTTTACTCCGGCGAGTGCGCCCGAGGTTGCGTCGGGGTTGCGGAAGGTTGCGACATCGAAGATGTCGGCATAGACGGCTGCGGTGGCGACGGCGTTGCTGCTGTCGCGCAGGGTGTATGTGAAGGAGTCGGGGGCGTTGATGCCTGTGGGGGCGGTGTAGAGCAGTTCGTTTCGCCCGCCCGGGCCTGTGCCCACGCTGAGCGAGACGCTTCCGCCGCGCTGGCTGGTTGCTTGGAAGGAGTTGATCGAGAACGCAAGCCCATCGCGGTGCGAGTCGTTCGCGAGGACATCGATGCGGCGCGAGGCGCCGCCCGGAACTGCGCCGGCGCCATCGGGCACGGCCTGCAGGGTGGCAAGGTCTCCCACGCTGAAGCTCGCGACCCAGTTTGCCCAGCCGCTGCTGCGGCGATATTCGCCGATCACCCAGAACGTCGAGTCATTCAGAGGATCCATCGCGATGTCGTAGTAATCGCCCCAGCGTCCGCCCTGCGCGACTTCGCCCGGCTTGATGACGAGGGGCTGGGCCATCGTGCCGATGGGGTCGGTCGGGCGGCGACCGGTGACAGCGACGGCAACGTTGTCGCGCGGGCTTGAGATGCCCAGCACCATGGCGACCTGATCGCTTGCGTTGGCGTAGATGGCGGGAAAGAAGCTGTGGATGTCGGCCCCGGGGTTCACGTTGCCCGACTGTGCGAGGGTGATGCCGCCGCTGGTGGGCCAGGTGTTGGTGTTGATCTGATACCAGCGGGCGACGTTTTTGCCAGCGGCGGAGATGGTGTGGGCGGCGTAGAGCTTGCCGTTGCGCCAGCAGGCGTTCATCATGCGGTTGTCGATCATGCCCAGCTCGGTTGCGCCGGCGGGGGTGGGGGAGCTGATCGTGCCAGCAAACGCGGGCACGGCGACGGTGGTGCTCGTGAGTGTGGGCGTGGTGAGCGCGTTGCGGACGGCGTGGACGCGGAGCGAGGCGGAGTTGGCGAACGACACGAAGTATGCAGCTGGGGCGTTGCCGCCAAAGTGCTGCGCCACCTGCACCGATGCGGAGCTGGTGTCGCGCAGCGTGGTGTGCGTGACGGCTGCGCCGGTGAGCATCGGAGTCTTGGGGAAGATGCGCCAGGCAGCGGCACCCCAGCCGTCCTGATTGAGGCCATAGAGGTTGCCCGTGACGTAGAAGGCATCCTGATCGAAGCCCAGGCCTGGGTAGTCCCACCAGTAGGTCACGCCGCTGGCGGAGATGACCGCGTCGGTGCGATATTTGTACCACGTGCCGTTGGGGTCGGCATCATCGGAGACGGCGATCGTGATGTATGCCTCGTTGTTGTTGTATGTCTCGAGTGCGAGCACGACGAAGCGCTGCGTGTAGTGATCGAAGAAGCACTTGGGGTCGAAGCAGAAGTTGCCCGAACCCAGCTCTTCAAAGAAGCCCGGGTTGCCGGGCGAGCCCAGGTCGTTGATGTAGCTGCGGACGCCCGCCCTGTTGTAAAAGGCGATGCTCTGATTGACGGTGACGACGACGTGGTTGGGCCCGACCGCGAGGGTCGGGTCGGGCGGATTCCAGGCGGTTTGCGTCACGCCCACCCAGAGTGCCTCGGGGTGTGTCACCACGCCTGCAAAGGTTTCGGGAAGTGCCTGCACGTCGGCAGGCGCGTTGGCGTCGGCCTGCGGCAGCGGGGGGGTTGTGTGTGCGGGCAGAATCTCGCGGACACGCCGAACAACATCGGGGGCGACATCGAACCGAGCGGCATCCACGAGGTGGCGACCTGTGTCGATGATCTGCGCAGCGGTGGTCTGCACGCCGCGATCGCCCGTGCCGCGGACCTCAAGGGGCTCGACCGCGCGAGCGACGCGCGTGAAGACCTCGCCCGGCTCGCCAACTCCGCGAGTGGGCGAAAGCGGCACTGCACCAGGTGCGCGCGACGCAGCAGGCTGCGTGTGCGTGCATGCGGAGAGCAGGACGAGCGGGACAAGCTGGACCACGGCGGCGATTGCAGAGCGCATGACTCAGTGTATCGGCTTGCCCGTGACGGAAGACGAGGTGACAAAGATCGCCTTCTCGGACAGTGAGGCGGGACTCAGCAGTCGCCGCCTGCGAGGACGGTGAGGAAGGCGATGAGGTCGGTGTCGTCGGGGAAGAGGCCGTCGTTGTTGAAGTCGATGTCGGAGCAGGTGTTGCCATCGCTGCAGGGGCCGCCTGCGAGGACGGAGAGGAGGTCGATGAGGTCTTGATCTTCGGGGTAGAGCGTGTTTTGATTGAAGTCGATGGAGTCGCACGCGGGAACGAATGTGACGGCGAGGCGGCCGTTCGCGATGTCCGCGCCGAATGCCCGCACCGCGATGAAGTATTGCCGTGAGCGGGAGATGGGGATGTTGCTCAGCCGCGTGCCCACGCCGCAGCCAGAGGTGTCATCGGCACAGAAGTCGAAGGGAACGGCTTCGCCGCATGAAGAGCGGATACCCAGGAGCGTGTCGCGCTGCGTGCCCACAAAGCCCGTGTCGCTGTTGCAGGTGCTGAGCGTGAGCGTGCCATCGCTCGTTGGCCTCAAGCGAAACCACACATCGTTGCCGGTCGGCGGAGTGGCAGGATTGAAGCAAGTTGCCGACCACGGGCCATCAACATCGCCCTGCGTGGTGTCGTAGCTATAGATGGTCGTTCCGGATGTGTTGCTCAGCGTGCGCTCTCCCGCGAACTGGCAACGAGGCGCGTCCTGGCGGACGATCAGGTTGGCAACGCGGACTGTGACGTCGTCGATGGCGTTGCGTGCGCGAAGCGTCATCGGGAACACGCCCAACTGCGTGAGCGGGAGATCCCCGCCGAACGACACCCAACACTCGCACGCGTCGTTATAGATGAACTCTTGATTGCTCGGGCCGCCAAGAGCAGAGAGATCGACATTGATCGCGGTTGTGTTTGCGCTTGCATTCGCGATGATCTCGACTCCGAACACGCCACGGGGCAAGCTGATATCGTCGGCGGTGATCGTCGGTGCGATCTGCTCGCTGGGCGTGTGCATGCGGACGGAGAGCGACGTCGTGAAGGTCGTGGGCGGCTGCGTCCAGGTGATGGCAAAGTTGTCGGCGAAGGCGGCGTTGTAGCGCGTGACGGCGATGTAGTACGCGGCGGCGGTGCCTCCAGACAGCGTGTTCACGAGCGTGCCATCGCGCCCGTTGCTTGCGACGCCCGGCGGCTGCGCGCCAAACGCAGCGGGTGGCAGGCGCGTGGGCACGAGCGGATTGGTGATGCCAAAGCTCAGAGCGCTGAACTGGTCAGCGCCGTCGTCATCATCGCTCGCGACCAAGGTGCCATCGGCGCGATAGAGCGCGATCTCGGTGTCTGCCGAGAGAGTCGCGCTGGATGTGAAGATGTCGAGATAGCGATGCGGATCGGTGATGCGCGGGAGCAGCACGCGAAACCACTTCACTTGCTCGGTGGGCGTGATCGTCACGTTCAAAACAACGTCGTAGGTCGGCAAGGCGTCAAACCCGGCGATGTTGGAAAAGTTCGCTGGCTGGGCGAGCACGGGCGCGCTGACCGCGGCCACCGCGCCCATGACAAGACGAAGCACCGCGCGCTGAAATGAACCGTTTGAAGTGAGCATCGTGCAATTGTAGTGGAAGAATGGCACTTGCACAAGGAGAATCGCACGAGTTCGTGCGAAAAAGCTCCTCGCAACGACCCGGATCGTCGACCAAGAACCCGGCGATATCGAGCTCTGCTAGAGGCAGCTGCCCCCTGCAAGCACCGAGAGGAACGAGACGAGGTCGTTGTCGTCGGGGAAGAGGCCGTCGTTGTTGAAGTCGATGTCGGAGCAGGTGTTGCCGGGTGAGCAGTTGCCGCCGGCGAGGACGGAGAGGAAGTCGAGGAGGTCGGCGTCGTCGGGGAAGAGAGAGTCGGCGTTGAAGTCGAGGGAATCGCAGCAGGAATCGAGCAAAGTCAGTATTGCCGGGTTACTGGTGACGCTGCCGCAGGCGTTGGAGACGACGCAGCGGATGGGCCAGGCATTGGGTGTGCTGGGGCAAGTGTTGCGAACGAAGATGCTGACCGTAGAGGCGTTCGCGGGCGTTGCAGTGGCATAAGAGGTCGCACCGCAGGGGAGCGAGATGGGGGCGGTGGTGAGGGTCAGCCAGGTTTCGTCCGGGGGTGGGGATGTCTGGATTTGCCACTGGTAGGAGAATGGGCCGGTGCCAGTTGGGGCAACGGACATTGATGTACCAGCAGGATTCGAATCACATGTCACGACGTTTGCAGGAGAACTGTCCACGGCAAGGAGGCACAGGTGCTGCTGAATGAAAGCCCAGGAGCTCGCACCTTGTGCGTTGAGAATCGGACCAAGCGTGTGAGGTAAGCCGGTCTCGACGTACTCGACAGAAATGCCCTGCGCGAGCAGGTGGTTTCGGAAAGCACGATTATCGTTGACGATCGCACCGACGATCATGCGAAAAGCGGTGTCCGTCGCAAGCACGCCTGCGTTCTGCTGCGACCAGAACCACGGGGAGTACTGGTCGAAGTAGGTTCCACTGTTGCTGAAGATTTCTGCCGCTTGCAGCGCATGCCGCGTTTGAATCGTGGACCAAGGAAGCAAGGCGCCGTCATACGACACTGATACGCTGAAGAGCTCCGGGAACTTCGCGGCGAACTTTTTCGCTCCGAATCCGCCCATGGAGAAACCTTGCATGACGCGGCCGCCGCGCGATGCCAGCGTGCGGTAGTTCGCGTCGATGAATGGGATCAACTCCCGGACGACATTGGTCTCTGCGGGCTTGTTGCTGTTCGCGCTATCGGCCCAGAAGCTGTCGCCATAGCCGTTCGCGAACACGATGATTGCGGGCCCGATCAGGCCCGCCGCCCGAGCAGATTCATACGAACGGGGCACGCTGCTCAGCTGGTCGCCGCCGCTGCTGCCGCCGATTCCGTGCAGGTGATAGATGACCGGCAGCCGCGTCGAACCCGTCGAGTAACCTTGAGGGAGATAGATGCTGAAGTTGACCGTGCTGCCCGTGATTGGGCCTTGGAAGCTGAGTTGCTGGACAGTTCCTTGCAACTGAGCGAAGGCATCGGGGCATGAAAGCAGCATTGCCAAGGCTGTGATTCGTAGTGACAAAGTTGAGGGGAGTTTGTCTGAGGTCATTGGATCGTCCGATCGGCTGAGTACTGGTCGCGCGGGCGTCGCCATGCAAGAGGCCGAACGCTGAGGCTGCCTTCGAGTTGCATGACTGCAAACGACTTTCTCGACAGGACGGGTCATCCGGCATATCGCAGCACTGCCCGCGCACACAAATCGTGATCACCCCTTGCCTGAGCCGGTGAACACGCGGAGGACCGTCGCCCCGATGAAGCGACTCTGTAGCGGCATGACCGACCTAGCACGGCCCGCCCGCGAGGACGGTGAGGAAGGCGATGAGGTCATTGTCGTCGGGGAAGAGGCCGTCGTTGTTGAAGTCGATGTCGGAGCAGGTGTTGCCGGGTGAGCAGTTGCCGCCGGCGAGGACGGTGAGGAAGTCGAGGAGGTCGGCGTCGTCGGGGAAGAGGGTGTCGGCGTTGAAGTCGAGGGAATCGCAGCGTGCGGAGAGGGCGTCGTGATAGAAGGACCAGTTGGAGGGGCCGAGTGCGGAGAGGAGCGCGATGGTTTGATGGCCCACGCCCGGGGCGATGGTGAACGTGTGCGCGATGTTGAGGGAGGAGAGGTGGTTGTGAAAGTCGATCACAGGGGGGAGCACGCTGTCGGCTCCGCCCACGGCGACGCGGATGAGCGGGTCGTTGGTGGTGAGCGTGGACGCGTGCACCGATGCGAGCGTGGACGGATTGGCGGCGATCATCAGCGATGGGTCGTTGTTCCAGACATCGGCGAAGATCATGGTGCGACGATCCGGGGGGACGGCCGCGTCGGGTGGCGCGTTGGGAAAGTCGAGCTGCATGGGCCCTGCGGCGAGCATCGAGATGCCGCTAAACAGCTCGCTGTATTGCAAGCCGAGGCGGCCTGTGCCGTAGCCGCCCATGCTGAAGCCCTCGAGGATGCGACCGCGACGGGACGGGATAGTGCGGAAGGTCGAGTCGACGTGGGGGATGAGCTCGGTGATGAGCACGGTTTCGATGGGCGTTGAGCCGTTGGCCGAGTCGCAGTACATTCCGAAGGGCATGCCGTTCGGGAAGACGACGAGCATGGGCGGCAAGAGGCCCTGCGCCATGGCGTTTGCGAACCAGCTGGTCATGGGTGCGATGCCGGCGGTTGCTGACCCCGAGCCGTGGAGCCAGTAGAGCACGGGGAAGCGCTGCTGCGGCTGCAGGTCGTAGGCGGGCGGGGTGTAGATGTGAAAGCTGACGGTGGCAGCCGCTGCGGTGCTGGCAAAGGTGCGATATTGCAGGCGTGGCGCGCTGACCTGCGTGGTCGTCCACTGTGCTTGTGCGAGAGAAGGCAACAGACAGAGGGCAGCAAGCAGGCAGGCGCGAAGGATTTGAGCGCGGGGGTGGTTCATGAGACGGTCCTTTGCGTGGGGAAGCCAGCAAAGGAACGCCTCAGGCGCAGGGATATTGCAGTGGGGTGGTTTGCGGCGAGCCCGCGCTCCGATTGATTCTTCAGACAGAACCTAGCACGCCCCGCCCGCGAGGACGGTGAGGAAGGCGATGAGGTCGGTGTCGTCGGGAAAGAGGCCGTCGTTGTTGAAGTCGATGTCGGAGCAGGTGTTGCCATCGCTGCACGGGCCGCCGGCGAGGACGGAGAGGAGGTCGATGAGGTCTTGGTCTGCCGGATAGAGCGAGTCGTTGTTGAAGTCGATGGAGTCGCAGCACTGCGGGACGCCTGGGCAGAGCGTTCTTGTCCACACGATTGCTTCGCTGAGTCCGCCTCGATTGAGGTTTGCTGCAGTGCCGCTGACGATCGTGGTGTTGCCATCGCTCCAGATGCCTGTGGGTGTTGCGTAGTCGAAGCCTGCTGGGAGAAATTCGCTGAGGTTGACCCAGGACGCTGCGGTGCCGTTCCAAAGACTGACATACGCGGGGCCGGTGTTCATACCCGTGCCGTCGTCAAAGAACGCCATGCCCACTTGCATCCCATGAGACACGCCCACAGCATCAGAACCTACCGCCTGGGGTGGAGTGAGATTGACCCAGGACTCTGCGGTGCCGGTCCACAAGCTCGCATACGTCGCGTCGCTGTTTTCGGGATAGACCTTGCCCACCTGCTGTCCGCCTGAAACTGCGACGACCTTTGAATCGGCCGCGCCGGCAGGATGAAGGTTCACGAAAGAAGCTGCAGTCCCTGTCCACAACGCCGCTCGCGTATTGCCGGGCGAGGGATCGTTCAGCGGCTTGATAAACATGCCGCCTTGCTGCATGCCGTCTGTTGCGTATGCGAAAGAATCGGACATCAGTTGGTCGTTGTGTAGGTTGACGAATGACGCAGAGGTGCCGCTCCACATCGATGCGAACGCGCGAGGCGTGCCGAGGATACCGAAGAGGGACATGCCAACTTGCTTGCCTCCGCCCGCACCAAAGGCTCGCGTGCCGGCAGTACCAACGGGAGACTGGAGATCGACAAACGACTGTGCAGTGCCTGTCCAGAGGACGGCCCGAGGGCGAACACGGCCGGGTGGGTTGTTGCGATCAAGATACCCAACTTGCTGACCGCCCCCAGCGGCGGCAACTTCGCCGCCGAAGATGCCATCGGGTAGGAGGTCTGTTGGTGCGGTCGAAGGCAGCGTCCACAGCGTTGGCCGGCCGCCGAGTGCTTGAGTGAAAACAGAGCCGACAACGCGCTGGCCATCGACGCCTGTCGTGTACGAGTACAACGCTCCAGGAGGGTGGAGACTGGTGACTGTCCATTGCTGGGCGAGGGCAGCAGGCGGATTTGAACTTGCCAGAGCGAAGAACGCAGCGGCAGCGAGAGAAGAGTGAGTGCCCAGACGCGTGTTCATTGTGTTCCTCCGACGTTTCTCGTCGTTCTGCGATGCGCCCGACAGTGGGAAGAGCGCCCCCTCATTGACGGGAATAGGCGAAGCGTTTCGGTTGTGCCGACCCGCCGCACAGCTGGCCGTGCGCGACAAAGCAACGCTCCATGCGTGCTTCTTTTAACGCAGGATGTCAGCTCATGGTTGCAAACCACGAAGAAAACTACGTCTCGCGAGGTCAACAACTTATCTGAGAGACGGAACCGCCAAACGTGTGGGTTGACTCAAGCCTCTCTCACAAACCTCACGGACATGTTCCGCCCGCGAGGACGGTGAGGAAGGCGATGAGGTCGTTGTCGTCGGGAAAGAGGCCGTCGTTGTTGAAGTCGATGTCGTTGCAGGTGCCTGTGCTGCAGGGGCCTCCGGCGAGGACGGAGAGGAGGTCGATGAGGTCGGCGTCGTCTGGGAAGAGGGAGTCGGCGTTGAAGTCGAGGGAGTCACAGGTGCAACTCACACCGAGCGCGGGGATCAGTCGGACGTTGTCGATGCGGCCGTTGTCGCTCCCGCTGCGGTGCTCGGCCCGGAGGCGAACCTCTTGGAGGTTTGCAAGGACTGCGTCGAACTGGGACTGCGTTGGGGTTGGGCCCGTGAGCGTGCCGACGCGCCAACCTGCTGGGCTGAGCGTGACAGATCGTGTGGTCCAAGTTGCCGAGGCCATCGCCAAAGGAATGTCGTAGGCCAGCGTGATGCCTGCCCCGATCAATGCAAAGTCGGGTTCTGTGGGGCCGACGTTTCCGCCGATGTTGACGAAGAGGTCGTAGGTCAAGGTGCCGCCGGCGAAGCACGATTTGTCACCCAGGAACGCAGGGCCAGCGGTAAAGCCCCAGATCACTCCTGCGACATCATCGGTCGCTGTCACGCAGCCGCCAGGGTTGCCCAAGGTGGGCGACCATTGGAAGGCGAGCGCATCGCTGTACACACTGAACCCTGCGGCTCCAGTGTCGAAGGTCTCAATCACCGGCTGAGCCGATGCGACGCTTGCAATCAAGGCGAGCGAGAGACTCGCAGCAGACAGGACATGGTGTTGTCCACTGATGACGAAAGACGCGTGTGGCATGTGCAGTACTCCTGATTCTGCAAGGTCGTAGAGTAGGCCGAGATCGACCTGACAAAATCTATCGGTCTCACGAGGAAATGCCCCGCCGAAGACGGTGGGAATGACACAATCCTCTCTGTGGGGCAGCCCAAGAGGACAAAGCAAAGTCTGCTTCAACGCAGTTCAGGTGCCGAAACTGCGTGGGCGAGATAGCGGGCAATGTCTAGTCAAGTCATCGGATGCGAGCACTGCCCTCCAACGCGCATAAGCGCCCTTCGAGCGTGCGCCATCTGGGCAGAAACTGCATGGCAAGACTTACACAACCAGCTCACTCATCCTCGGCTGGCTCTTCATGTCGCCCCGGCGCGCGATGGAACGATGCCTTAGCACGCCCCGCCCGCGAGGACGGTGAGGAAGGCGATGAGGTCATTGTCATCGGGAAAGAGGCCGTCGTTGTTGAAGTCGATGTCGGAGCAGGTGTTGCCGGGTGAGCAATCGCCGCCGGAGAGGACGGTGAGGAAGTCGAGGAGGTCGGCGTCGTCGGGGAAGAGGCCGTCGGCGTTGAAGTCGAGGGAATCGCAGCAGGAATCGAGCAAAGTAAGTATTGCCGGGTTACTGGTGACGCTGCCGCAGGCGTTGGAGACGACGCAGCGGATGGGCCAGTCGGTGAAGCCTGCCGGGTTGGGGCAAGTGTTGCGAACGAAAATGCTGGTGGTGGAAGCATTGGCGGGCGTCGCGGTGGCGTACGAGGTCGCACCGCATGGGAGGGGGGCGGGATCGGTTGTGAGGGTCAGCCAAGTTTCGTTTGGGGGTGGGGAGGATTGGATCTGCCACTGGTAGGTGAACGTGCCCGTCCCAGCGGCCGTCACCGCAAACGCGGCCGATCCCCCCGGGCACACCTGCTGCGAAACCGGCTGCGTGCCGATCGTCGGTCCGGGCGCTCCGAAGGTGTAGCGGGCAAAGTATGCCGAGACGCTGCCACCGGCGGTGGTGAAGCCCCCGCCCGCGATCACGTCGCCACCCGGCAGCACGGCCAGGGCGCGGACCTCGCCGTTCGTCCCCGACCCCAGCGCCGACCAGGTGTTGGTGGTCGGGTTGTAGCGGGCGCTGTTGCTCGCCGCCACACCCCCGGCGTTGGTGAAGTTCCCG
>JAIYDA010000029.1 GCA_027487735.1 Planctomycetaceae bacterium
GCGCCGGTGGCCGCTGGCGCTGCGATCTTCGGCCTGCTTGGCATCGTGGTCTCTGTGCTCGGGTTCGTCGCGTTCGCGGTGCAGTTCTTCGCGATGATGCGCTACATGCGCTGGCTGGGCACCCGCGTGCCCGACGCGTGGATCATGCGCCGCACGAAGACCTACATGTGGCTGCTGCCCGTGCTGCAAACGGTGGGCGTGCTGCTCGTGGGCCTTGGCCCGCTCATCGCCCTTGTGCTCTATTGGAATCTGCTCGATCGCATGCGCAAGCACCTCAAGAGCATCACCAACACGGGCGAGCCAGCGGTGCTGAAGGGTGTGGCAATCGGTTAAGCAAGCCCAGCTTCGACCGCGCGCGACGCGTCGCATGACGAGCCTTGCAACAGTTTCTTCGCGTGCCCTACCCCAACACCACCCCCACCACGACCGACGGCGCAGTCTGCCTCAACTGCGGCTACGCCCTCCAAGGCCTCCCGCTCGATGCAAAGTGCCCGGAGTGCGGCTTTCCGATAGCCGACAGCCTGCGCGACGCCATCATCGCGTGCGCGCCCGCTGGCTATCGCCAGCGCGTGCTGAGCGGCGCGGAGCTCATCAGCACGTCGTGCAAGTGCTTGTTCGCGTCGCCTCTGCTGGGCATTCTCATCTTCATCAGTCCGGAGTTCGCCATCTTCGCCGTGCCGCTCGTGCTCATCGTCATCCTTTGCGTGCTCTGGTTTGGTGCGTCGCGGTTTGTTGCGCCCGCGCCAATCACGCTGCTGCGCTCAGCGCGCGTTCGCACGCATGCGCACGTCGCACGGTGGATGCCCCTTGCTTTGATTGTGCTCGCTCTGATTTCCCTCGGGGCAAGCGCTGCCGGGCTTCTCCCAGTCTTTGTCACGCCCATCATCATCGCGGCTTGCATTGCGTGTTGGTGCTGGGCATTGCTCGCCTATGCCGCAGCACTCGCAGAGCGACTACCCGCCGCGCATCTCGTCACGCGCGCACTGGACCTGCGTCTGCTCGCGGTTGCACCGCTTGTTTGCATCGTCCTCGCAACCGTGCTGCTCCATGTCTCGCCTCGCACGATGCGGACCCTCTCGATTCTGTGGGTGCTCGCCCCGCCCGCCTGCTTGTGGTTGCTCTGCTTGTTTGCGAGTACGTGGACGGCGGACTTTATCGAGAGGCTTCGCGATCAGTCACCCCGTGACGTGCCGACAGAAGCGCCACACGAAAGCCACTAACGCAAAGCAGCCCACGTTGCTATCGCAACGTGGGCTGATGGTGTTCTCTTGCCTGCTTTCGCCAAGCCGAAGGCCTTACTCCTTCACCTTGAACTCCGCGTCGATCACGTCGTCCTTCTTCGCGCCTGCGCTGCTCGGGTCGGGCTTGGGCTCCGTCGTCGCGCCGCCAGCCGCGTTCTTGCTCGCCTGCTCATACACGATCTTGCCCAGCTCCATCGTTTCCTTCTCAAGGTCGGCCATCGCGATCTCCAAGGCCTTCTTGTCGTCGCCCTTCAGCCGGCTTTCAACCGTGCTCAGCGCACTCTCGATCTTCGCCCGCTGCTCGGCGCTCACGCGCCCGCCGTGCTCCTCCAGGCTCTTGCGCGTCGCGATCACCATCGCGTCGGCCTTGTTCTTCAGGTCCACCAGCTCGCGCCGCGCCTTGTCGGTCGCCGCGTGCTGCTCGGCATCGCGCTTCATCTTCTCGATCTCGTCCTTGCTCAGGCCGCCGCTGTTGGTGATCTTGATGTCGGCCTTCTTGCTCGTGGCCTTATCCACCGCCGTCACGGTCAAGATGCCGTTGGCGTCGATCGCGAACTCCACCTCGATCTGCGGCACGCCGCGCGGCGCGGGGGCGATGCCGCCAAGGTCAAACTTGCCCAGCGTGCGGTTGTCCTGCGCAAACTCGCGCTCGCCCTGCAGCACGTGGATGGTCACGCTCGTCTGGCTGTCGCTCGCGGTCGAGAAGGTCTCTTTGCGGCTCGTGGGAATCGTCGTGTTGCGCTCAATCAGGCGCGTCATCACGCCGCCCATGGTCTCGACACCCAGGCTCAGGGGCGTGACGTCCAGCAGCAGAATGTCCTTCACGTCGCCCATCAGCACGCCGCCCTGGATGGCAGCGCCGATCGCGACCACCTCGTCGGGGTTCACGCTCTTGTTGGGCTCCTTGCCGAAGATCTCCTTCGCGATCTGCTGCGCCTTGGGCATGCGGGTGCTGCCGCCCACGAGCACGACCTCGTCGATCTTGCTCGTATCCAGCTTCGCGTCGCGCAGCGCCGAGAGGCACGGGGCCTTCAGCCGCTCAAACAGCTCGTTGCACAGGCTCTCAAACTTCGCGCGCGTCAGCGTCACCTGCAGGTGCTTGGGGCCGTTCTGATCCGCCGTGATGAACGGCAGGTTCACGCTCGTCTCCTGCATCGTGCTCAGCTCGATCTTGGCCTTTTCCGCCGCTTCCTTCAGGCGCTGCAGGGCCATCGGGTCCTTGCGGATGTCGATGCCCTCCTTCTTGCGGAACTCCTCTGCGAGGAAGTCGATCAGCGTCTGGTCCCAGTCGTCGCCGCCCAGGTGCGTGTCGCCGTTGGTGCTCAGCACCTCGAACACGCCATCGCCAATGTCAAGAATGCTAACGTCGAAGGTGCCGCCGCCCAGGTCGAACACCGCGATCTTCTGGTTCTTCTGCTTGTCGAGCCCATATGCCAGCGCAGCCGCTGTGGGCTCGTTGATGATGCGCTCGACCTTCAGGCCCGCGATCTCGCCCGCGTCCTTGGTTGCCTGGCGCTGCTCGTCGTTGAAGTATGCGGGCACGGTGATCACGGCTCGTTCGATCTTCTCGCCCAGATATTCCTCAGCGGTCTTCTTGAGGTCCTGCAGAATGAACGCGCTGATCTGCTGGGGCGTGAACTCGCCCTGATTGACCTTCACCTTCACGCTCTCATCGCTGCCGCCCCCGCTGATGGCGTAGGGCACCTTGCTCTCTTCGTTCCCGCTCTTGCCATAGCCGCTGCCGCCGCCGCTGCTCACCTCGCTGCGACGCCGCCCGATGAACCGCTTGATGCTGAAGACGGTGTTCTTGGGGTTGGTCACCTGCTGGTGCTTGGCGGGCTGCCCGATCAGGCGCTCGCCCTTGTCGGTAAAGCCAACGACCGACGGGGTCGTGCGTGCGCCGCTGGCGTTGATGAGCACCTTGGGTGCTCCGCCCTCCATGATCGCAACGCAGGAGTTGGTGGTGCCGAGGTCGATGCCGATGATCTTGGACATAGGTGTGTTCCTTCCTCGCGGGGGCCCATCGAGCTTGGCGGCGCTGTTGCGCCCGTGACCCTTGCGACCCGCGTACTCACCCTCTGCATGCAACCCTCATGCCAGTCGCCGGGCTGCCCCCCTATCCCACCAACGTCCCCGGTCCGTCCCCGTCCAAAAACTGCAAACTCGCCCCGTCCATCGACAGGACCGCCCAGCCCGCCCCGCAGGCCCCGCAGAAAACCGACAAAAAACCGACAAAGGACCGGAAACCGGCACCGAAGCCGCGCAGTTTTTAGCGGTGGTCGCCACAGGCGGAGCCCACTCTCGCCCCTACCCAGCCCCTTCCCAGTCCCTTCCCTGCCAAGGTGGCAGTCTGGCCGTGCCCAGGCGTGCTCGGAGCTCGCTCTCGAGGGCCCAAGCTTGCCGACCCTTCTCCCCCCTCTCCTCATTCCCTCATCTTGCTCTGCTTCTCTGCGCCTCTGTGCTGAAATCAATCTATCCGACGCGCCCGCTTCAGAGCGCCCTCTTCGCGCAATGGAGGACCCAAGAACAGAGAACGAAGAACAAAGAAGCGGCCCCCGTTGTTCGCGAGGGCCGCTCGAAGTGTATCAAGTGGGCATGGTCGGTCGCTGCGTCTTGCGACGCGAGACCGCCCTGCACGCTTACGGGATGCAGGCGGTGGGCGTGCCACCGGCGAGCACCGTCAGGAAGTCGACCAGGTCGTTGTCATCGGGGAACAGGCCATCGCGGTTGAAGTCGATGCTGTCGCAGGTGTTGCCCGGCGAGCACTCGCCACCGGCGAGCACCGTGAGGAACTCGACGAGGTCGCTGTCATCGGGGAAGAGGGTGTCGCCGTTGAAGTCGATGCTGCCGCAGCGGGGCAGGCCACCGGTCACGCTGATCGTGACGAACTGGTTGCCAGCGATCGCCGAGAAGTCGACGAGAGCGGGCTCGCCCAGGTTCGCGGCGGGTGCGCCGGGCAGACCACCAATGACCTGGTTGCTCATGAAGTCGTAGCCTTGGCCATTGACGAAGCCAGCAACCTTGATGGTGCCGGAGTTGTCATAGCCCAGCTCGGCGAGGTCGACGACGATCTCGACGCCCGTGTTCACCGCACCAGCGGCGGCGGGCAGGGCCTGCGAGCCCGTGACGCCAGCGCCGTTGCTGTTGTCCAGCGCGAGCTGGAGGCGGCCGGGCGTGAAGACGGGGTTCAAGAACTGACCGACGTTGACCGTGTCGCAGGCGGTGGGCGACAGCAGGTTGTTGTCGTTGGTCGCGCTGCGGGGGGCGTTGTTGGTCTCGGGCGGATCCTCGGCGTTGCCGAAGGGCTGGCATTCCATGGTCGTGCCCGGGAAGTTCATGACCTCGATGGGGTTAGCGGGCAACGCGCGGGGCGTGCAGAAGAAGCTGCTGAACTCGATCTGGAAGCCGCCGCTATCGAGGCGACCGTTGCTGCGAAGCACAGCTGCGTTGCCGCAGACCTGGCTGGAATCGCCACCGACGCGGATGAGGTAGTCGGCGGTGAAGCCTTCGTCGAACTTCAGGCCCGGGCCGGGGCTCGGGTTGTTGGGGTTGTTGCCGCCGTTGCCCATGCGGTTCAGGCCGTCGCCCGCGTCGAAGCGGGGGTTCGGGGGCTGGTCCGCCACGCCGCGGATCTGGTTCTGGCCGTCGTTGCCGATGGCATCGATGAAGACCAGGAGGCTGTTGTAGTTGTTCTCGAGGTTGGCACCGAGGAAGAGGTGCAGCTTGTTCGTGGTGGTGTCGACGTACGCGCTGAGGTTGTTCAGCTCGCTGCCGAAGGCGGTGACGCGCGTGGGCGAGACGAGGCCCGCGGGCGAACCTTCAACGCCAACGAGATTGCTGTTGTCGTAGCGGAGCGCGACTGCGGGGACGTTGGTGCCGCCAGTGCCCATGCCCGGGATCGCGGCCTGCAGGCCCGAATCGATGCCGCCCACGTAGTTGCCGGCCGAAGCAGCGGTGCCGTCGGGCATGGCAACATAGTCGAGGAACATGGTTCCGCCAGACTTGTTGAAGTTGAAGTGGTGGTCAGCGGTGAAACCCGCGTCATAGGTCAGGCCCGTGATGCGGCGGTAGTAACCAAAGCTCTGGTCGGGCTGGGTGGCGAGGATGGTGTTCTGCCCGCCCGGAACGGTGTCGAACACGAGGTTGCACTTTGGGCCTGGCGAGAGGTTGCCCGCGATGAAGATGTAGAGCACGTCGTCGCTTGCAAGCGCGGGAGTGCCATTGTCAAAGCGGACGGCGTAGAGCGCGTCGAGCTCGCTGCCGTTGCCGCCGCCGGAGGTGTTCTGGGTGTTGTTGCCCAGGCTCGTGTAGTTGGTCTGGAGCCAGTGACGGGTGCCATAGAGGCCGCCCACGCCGCCATCGAGATCGCCGTCAAACGCGGGGGCGCTGGAGACGAGGATGGGCGTGAAGCTGAGGAACTGGTTGCCGGGAATCGTGCCGAAGTTCAGCGTGGCAGCGGCGCCGAGAGGGCCGCTGTTGGGGGGCAGGGCGGCTCCCATGACCTGGTTGGAGATGTTGTTGTCGTTGCTCTCGGTGATCCAGCACATGAGCTTGACGGCTTCGGTCGTGCTTGCGCCCAGGCCGATGGAGCTGACGGGGATGCGGAACTCGATGCCCTTGTTCACGGCTTCGGGGTTGCCCGAAGAGGCGACAAAGGGAGCGCTGTCGCCGAAGCCCGTGGGCTGGTTTTGGACCCACAGTTGCTGATAGAGCGAGACTTCGCTGGGCTGGATGCGCCCGTCGATGGTAATCTGCGCGGAGACGGAACCGGCCAACGTTGCGAGGGCAAGCGCGCCGAGCGAAGCTGGGCAAAGAGCACGCGTCTTCATGAAATCCTCCGAGCCGATCGGGGAGAGCGATCGGGTGGCACGCGCAAGGCGTGCAGACTGTTTCCAATCCCAGCAAGAACAGCCGCGGCATCGCCCGCGATGCCTGACCCCGAACGGATACTCCTGCTTGGAAGGGCTCTCCAATATACCGGAAGGTGGGCAAAAGAGCGAGCAAAAAGTGGAGGAAAAATGAAGGTCAGGAGTATTCGGACGCAGCGGGGTAGTCGAGCGAAGACTAGCGAAAACACCGGGAAAAAGGCTGTTGGACCATTTGAAGCGTTTCTGGTGGCTTTTTCGCAACCTGTGGCAGACAGAAACGTACAGAACTTGTTGAAAAACAGACAAAGTGCCCTTGACGAAGCCGGGGCGTTTCCGTTAGGCTGGGACGAAGGGAGCGTTCAGGGACAAGCGTGTGCGGTGAGCCTTCAACGCATGTGGTTGGCAGGTTCGGCCGATGCACGATGGGGAGTGGGTTGAGCGGATCTGAAAGCTGATGACGGGTGGTGAAGGAAACAACTTACGTTCGCGGCGCGTTGCGGCACTCTCCTGCTGCGATGTGCCCCGAAAGGTTCACTGGTCGCCGGCCTTCGGGGTGCACGGCGACAGATCAGGCGCTCGCCTCTCTGGCGAGCGTGCGACGTGAAGGCGATGCGTTGGGCGCGACCGCGCCGGATGCATCACCGACATGCTGCGGGACCGGTGTTGGCTGCGCCCCAACGCACGGTGTTCTTGATGGACAACAATCCCATGGCAAGCACGACTCGCAGGAATGGCCACATGACGGGGTGGATGACGAATGCGGCGCAACGCGCGATGGGCACCACGCCCGGGGCTGCGGGCGGGACGCGTCGCAAGGCGGGGTTCACGCTCATCGAGCTGCTTGTGGTCATCGGAATCATCGCCCTGCTGATTGGGATTCTGCTGCCCAGCCTTGCAAAGGCCCGGGCGACGGCTCGCAACACCAAGTGCCTCGCCAACGTGCGTGCGATGGGCACCATCATGACGTTCTACGCGAACGACAACAAGAGCTGGTTCCCGGTGATTCCGCGGCAGATCGGGTACAACCGTCAGTTCATGAACGGGCAAGGTCGCACGGGCGGCGTCGCGGGCTTTTTCAGCTTGAACCAGCTTGGCTCGGACAACAACGGCGCGGGCTGGACGGCGGGGTTCTATCCGCCCTCGGCAGGGGACACCGACATTCAGGACATGACCAAACCCGTGCTCTTTGACTATCTGGATGAGAACTACGCGATTCTCAACTGCCCCAACGACAAGCTGGACATTTACTACGGGCAGTCTTGGTCCACCACGCCCCGCCTCACCGACGCCTTGCTAAGCGCCACGACCTCGGGCAACACGCCTGGCAAGAGGCTGCCCATCATCCCGCGCAAGAACGAGGAAGTCGTGGGGTACAACATCAGCTATCTGTACATCGCGGGCCTGCGGACGGACGAGCCGGGCATTCCGGTGCCGCCGCCGCTATGGGGCGATGAGACGCTGGGCAACGACTACAACACCGCGGCGTGGCACGCGGCGACGGTGGCGGACGATGGCACGGTGACGGGCGACAACGGCGGCGCGAGCCTGGCGCAGGCCTCTGGCCCTGGTCGCTACGGCAAGCTCGACAACCACGGCGATGGCGGCGCGAACTTTGTCTATGCCGACGGGCACGCAAGCCTCGAGACGGGCGTGATTCAGAAGGACTTCTTCTGGAGCAGGGGCAACAAGAGCATCAACGGGGCCGACCCGCGTCGCAGCGAGCGTGTGGAAGTCGTGGACTGACGCGAGAGCCGGGGCGTCGTTTTTCAGCACAGAGACTCAGAGACAAAGAGCAAGATGAGAAGGGATGGGAGAGAGGGTCTGTGCGGAGAGTGGACTGGTTTGACGGTGGATTGGTTGTTTGCGTCACTTGTCCCTTGTCTCCTATTTCCCGTTCCCTGCTCCCCGCTCCCCGTTCCCGCTTTTCCATCCCTCAGTCGTCTTCGGGCCCTGCGAGTTTCTCGCGGGGCCCTTTGCATTGGGGGGGTTGGCCTTGCGGGGTTGGCCTTGCGAGTTTCGCTTTCGCAGGAGCACCGCACCTGCGGGTGCACTGGCACTACGCTCGGCCCATGCTGAACTTGGATGGCTTGAACTTGGCCGGTACGAAGCTGGACAGCACCATCGTGCGCGCGGTCGCTGGGCTTGGTGATGGGCCACTGACCGAGGCGGGGCTGGTGCGACATGTGCATCCGCTGTTTTCGCGCACGCTAGAGCGCGGGCGGCGCACGGGGGAGATTTATCTCGCGAATCACAGCCTGGGCAGGCCTCTGGACATGATGGCGACGGACGTGGCGCGGGCGCTGGACGCGTGGTATGCGGGGCAGGATGAGGCTTGGGGCCCCTGGTTCGACGAGATGCAGGCGTATCGCGCTGCGATCGCGCAGCTGATTGGTTGCAGCCGGTGGGACTGCGTGGTGCCCAAGACCGCAGCGGGGCAGGGGCTGCGGGCGGTGCTCAATGCGCTGCCTTGGCGCGGGAGCAAGCCCGTGGTGCTGACGACGGCGGGGGAGTTTGACAGCATCGATTTCATCCTGCGGACGTATGCGCAGCGGGGTGAGATCCAGCTGCGCTGGGTGCCTGTGCGCGAGACGGCGCATGGAGGAGCTTCGCTGCCGACGATTGACCCGCAGGAGGTGATCGAGCGCATCCGCACGGCGCACGCGCCGCGGCTGGTGGTCGTGTCGCAGGTCGCGTTTGCGACGGGGCAGGTGGTGGAGGGGATGAGCGCGATCGTGCGCGAGGCGCATGCGCGCGGGGCGATGGTGATGATCGACACGTATCACAGCGCGGGCGTGATGCCCGTGCGGTTTGATGCTTGCGGTGCGGACTTTGCGGTGGGCGGCAACTACAAGTACACGCGGGGCGGGCCTGGGGCGTGCTGGCTGTGCGTCCACCCCAGGCACTTGACTGAGGTTGGCAGCGAAGCCCAGCCCGAGCTGCGCACGCTGGACACGGGGTGGTTTGCGAAGCGCGACACCTTTCGGTATGAACGCCCCGAGCACCCCTTGCTCAGTGGCGGGGGTGACGCGTGGCTGGAGAGCACGCCCGCGGTGCTGCCCTTCTTTCAGGCCCGCAGCGGGCTGCACCTGACGCTCGCGCTAGGCGTCGAGCGGCTGCGGGCATATAGCCTGGAGCAGCAGGGTGTGCTGCGCGATGCGCTCGCGGCGCGGGGCGTGCAGGTGGTGCCAAGGCCTCTTGAGACGGGCGGGGCGTTCTTGCTGCTGCGCAGCGAGCGTGCCCAGGAGCTGTGCGCGGAGCTGAAGCGCGCGGGCGTGAATGTCGATGCGCGGGGGGCGTTTGTGCGGCTGTGCCCGGACATCCTCACGACGCGGGCGGAGATGGAAGAGGCCGCGGGGCGGATCGCGGGGTGCTTGGAGGCGAGCGAGAAAGCTGATCGCGCGGGCGCGGCGCGACGATAGAGAGGGGCGATGAACGTGCGGCAAAGGCCCATGACGCCCGAGGAGCGAGCGCGGTGCGAGCCGCGTGGGGTCGCGGCGCGGGTGGTGCTTGTGGCTGGGATATCTGGAGCGATTGTCTCGGTGCTTGTGGCGGGGGCCTTGCTGCTGTTTGTGGGCGGGTTGTTTGGCGCGCTGAACTCGCACTTCTTGTGGTTGCCCCGGGCGTTTCTCAAGCCCCACCTCGCGACCGTGGGGTGGGTGTTTGTGGGGCTTGGGTTGGTTGGCGCGGTTGCCGCGGGCGTGCGCCGGCTGCGGCTTGAGCTGCAACGCGCGAGCGTGAACCCACTGCTTGCGCGCGACGTGCGGGAGGGCGTGGTGGAGGAGCGCACGCTGGAGATCGTCGAGGCGTTGTGCGTGCGCATCGACGAGGAGCACGACGGGCTGGGCTTTTTGCTGCGGGAACGGGGTGGGGGCGTGTACTTCACGATCCATGAGGGCTCGGCGATGCAGAGTGATGTAGGGTGGCGCGCAAAGGTGCGCGGCAGCGATCCGCGGCTTGACGAGGAGCGCCCGGGCTCGCGGCTAGAAATCGTCACGACCCCGCACGCAAAGCGGCTGCTGCACGCGCAGCTTGGCGGGCCTGCGTGCCCGATGCGACCGGAGGTGTTTGAGGGCGACGCGGACTTGGCTCGCGAGCTTGGGGAGGCAGTGGAGATGACGTGGGACGAGTGCCTCGCGACCTATGCGCGTGATGACAATCGCGTGCGGATGGAGGCGGAGTGCCCGGAATGTGACTATGACATGAGCGGGGTGGCGGCGAACGACCGCGATGGGTTTGTCTGTCCCGAGTGCGGGGCGGAAGTGCAGGCGGCGAAGTTTCGCGATGCGTCGGCGGGCTAGGCGTGCAGCGGCACGCCCGCGAGCCCGGCGAGCAGCAGGAGCGCGACGAGCCCAGCGCACCAGGCAAGGGGCTTGCTGCCTTGCTGGCGATCGCGCGCGAGGGAGATGCACACCACCACGACGCGTGCGAGCGGCACGCACGCGAGCAGCACGACCGCGACCTGCGCGAGCGACCATGGGTTGATGGTGCCGCCTGCGCGGAGCTGCGCGAGCAGAGCGAGCGCGGGCTGGGCGACACCTCGCACGTCGGCGGGTGCGGGGGCGTAGGTGGAGAGTTGTGGTGCGGGCGACGCGCCCGCGCGCAGCAGAGCGATGAGCAAAGCCGCGACGCCACAGACGATGGCAAGGCGCGTGCCGATGATGAGGACGCGGCGGGCGCGATAAGCAATCGGGCTGGTTGTCGGCGTTGTGGTCATTGGTGAAGCGGGGTGTGGTGTGAGGTGGCGGAGCAAGGGGTGGTGGGTGAGCGGTCTGCGCGAGGGCACAGGCGAGACGCCTGTGCCACCAGGGGTGGGGTGCTCGGAGTGTGCGCGACTGGCGTGCGAAGGCCGCGGATGGCGCGGGTCATCATCTGCGCGCTGGCGATGGCGACGATGATGCAGAAGATGATGCGCAGGGCCTTGACGGGGATGTGCGGGAGCAAGCGCGAGCCCAGGGCAGCGCCCAGCAGCGCACCGAGCGTGACGGGCAAGGCAAGCTGCGGCAGAATCTGCCCCGCGTGCAGGTAGGGGCCCACGCTGGCGGCTGCGGTCACGCCGATCATGAGCGTGCTGGTGGCGGTGGAGACCTGGAAGGGCAATCGCATGACGCGGTCCATCGCGAGGACCTTGACGATGCCGCTGCCAATGCCCACGAGCGCGCTGAGTGCGCCGGCGGCAAACATGATGGCAAGGCCAGCTGGCGCGTTGTGCACGCGATATGGACGGGGCGGGCTGGAAGCGGTGGCGGGCAGCTCGCCGTGCAGGGAGAGGCGCGTGGCGAGCGAGCGATCGTGCGGGGCGGGGGGAGCGATGTTGCTGTCGCTTGCGCGCGGGGCGATGGCATCGCGAAAGCCTGAGATGGCAGTCCAGAGGAGCACGAGCCCGAAGAGCAGCTGCAGGGTTGCGCTCCCTGCGCGAGCGGCGAGCACGACGCCCAGCATCGCGCCGAGCACCGTGGCAACCTCGAGCAGCACGGCAAGGCGGATGTTCACGATGCCCCGGGCAAGGGCACGCGGGGCGGCGCCGCAGCTTGTGGCGATGACGGCGATGAGCGACGCGCCGATGGCGAGCTTCATGTCCACACCCAGCAGCAGCACGAGCACGGGCGTGAGGATGATGCCCCCGCCCAGGCCCGTGAGCGACCCCAGCAGCCCGGCGCCAACGGCACCGGCGAAGACAATGAGGATGAACTGGGCGAGGCTCACAACAAACGTGGAAACTCCGGAGCGTGAGGACGGGGAACGCGGGCAGAGCATGGGAGAGGTTTGCCCATGCTCACTGACCTGCGGCTTACTTGCCCAGGCCCGCAGCGGGCAGGACGAAGACGTTCACGAGGATGTCGCCTATGCCGATGAGGGCGGCTCCGGCGATGAGGCCAGCGCAGATGGGCTCGTGGGTTTGCACCCAGAGCTTGTTGCCCATGCTTGCCTGGCGGGCTTTGTAGATGCGACCCATGATGAAGAAGAAGAGTGCGCCCAGGAACATCCAGAAGGTGCTGTCGGGTGGGAGGACCATGCCAAGGCCGATGGCGACGGGGGCGATGGGGAACTTGTTCTTGCGAGCGACGCGGATGAGCTCGAAGGTGATGCCCAGGACAGCGGCGAAGGCCATCGCGGTGAGCGCGCTGGGGTGGATGATCTTGGTGAGGCCCGCGTCGCCCGTGAGCCCGCCGATGAACTCGCTGATGCCCTTCCATTGCACCGCGCTGGGGAATGGGAACTTGGAGGCGTCGGCGAGGAGCACGTCTTCGACGGCCTTGTTCGCGAGCTCGGGTTTGGCGCTGGTGAAGGGGTTGTCCTTGTGACCATTGAGGAACAGGATGAAGAACAGGGGCGTGCTGGCGGCGGCGCCGGCGATGATGCCGATGCAGTGGCCCCACGCCTGGTGGCGCGGCTTGCCTCCGAGCATGTACCCGGGCTTGATGTCCATGAGCAGATTGGCGGCGTTGCTGGCAACCTCGGTGGTCATGAGGCTGGTCATGAGGTTGGTTTGGGGGTGCTTGGGGTCGAGGGCGCCGAAGGTGAACTGCGTGATCTTGCTGAGGCTGCCCGTTGGGGTGATGCTGGTCGCGGCGGTGGCGTTCACGGCGATGAGCGTGAGGATGATGATGAGCGGGATGGAGAGCGCCCCGAGCCACCAGTTCACCTGGAACCAGTCGTGGGCCATCCAGACGGCGATGGCGCCGACGACGGGCACGCCCACCCAGCTGACCCACAAGGGCACTTCGATGTCGGTGAGCGGGTCGTTCGCGACGGCGCCCTTGCTGCGCGTAAGGCCCTTGAAGGCGTTGATGATGACCTCGGGCTTGGCGAAGAAGCTCGCCATGCTGGCACAGACGAGCATGGCAACGCCAGGCCAGAGCACCCAGGCGGTGAGGACGTCGCGATAGACGAACTTGTCGGTGGTTGCAAGCACAACGCCCTTGCGCATCACCCAGCCCTCGCTGATGGCGGCGGGCGCGAGGATGAGCCAGCCCAGCACCATGCCCCCCAGCATGTTTGCGGCATACTTCATGCTCATGAGCCCGCCCGCGCCGAACATCGCGATGTCGAGGGTGGGCGAGAGCCCGAGCTTGCGGACGTCGACGTTCGCGATCGTGGGGATGGGCACCTTGCCCGCTTCGGCGAGCTTGTAGTACCACGCGTCGAGGTGCTCGCTCATCCACGTGATCGTGTTGAGCCCGAGCACCTTGGCTTGCAGAAACGTCTGGTAGGCCTCGCCCGACACAAACTTGAGGGCGCCCGCGAGCAGGGCGGCGAGGACGAGCACCTTCGCCTTGAAGAAGCCCACGGTGCTCTCGCCCGTGTAGAGCGTGTCGAGCACGACGCCGCACGCTTGTCCCTCGGGGAAGGGTGCCTGCTCGTCGTTGATGAAGCGGCGCTTCATGGGGAAGGCAACGAGCACGCCCAGGATGCTGAGCACCACGTTGAAGAGCATCATCTGCCACCAGGGCATGAGGGCGTCCTTCACCATCATGTAGGCGGCGATGCCCGAGACAAGCGGGCCCGTCATGTAGCCCGCGGCGGTGGCGATGCTCTGGCTGGCGTTGTTCTCGAGGATGGTCATGTCGCGCGAGCCCAGGCTCGCCATGACGCGAAAGACGGCGAAGGCGAGGATGACGCTGGTGAGGCCCACGCCCAGGGTCCAGCCTGTCTTCGCGCCGATGTAGAGGTTCGTGGCGCTGAGCACGCCCCCGAGCACGAAGCCCGTGAGGGCGGAGCGCAGCGTGAGCTGGGGCATGCTGCCGCGATAGACGTTCTCGAGCCACCAGCGGTCCTTCTGCTCGCGCGACATGGACTGCACTTGCTCGGGCGAGAGTTGCTGGATGGGCATAGCGGGCAGTATACCCGAATGTGCGGAATCGGGCGAGGGGATTTGCGGGGGGTGGGGGCTTCACTACCGTTGCCTTCATGTTGCCGCAGCCCCCCGGTCAGCCCGCGTCGCCCGACTCTCCCCTCACGCTCGACGCCTATCCCGTCAGCAACACCGCGAACTGGACGCTTGTGCCCAGCAAGGGCAGCCGCGACTGGATGGACGCGAGCCAGCAGAAGTTTGCGTATCGCTGCCTGCCCTTGGTGATGGCGAATCAGGCGGGGTGGCTCATCACGTGTCCGCTGAACTTTCGGGTGGTGTGGGATGGCAGCGAGCGCTTGCAGGGGCTGAGCATGCACTTTCCGCAGGGCGAGGGCGCAAACGCAGGGCAGGTGCGTTCGCACTTTGGCATGGGCATCCTCACGTTCAGCATTCCTTGGCTGTTTCGCACCAGCCCGGGGTATGGGCTGTGGGTGAAGGGGCCCGCGAACATGCCGCGCGATGGGCTGTCGCCCTTGGAGGGCATCGTGGAGACCGACTGGGCACCATACACGTTCACGATGAACTGGAAGATCACGAGGCCCGACTATGTGATCGACTTTGCGGTGGGAGACCCCATCGCGCTCATCGTGCCCTTTCCGCTCGATATGCCCGAGGGCGTGGTGCCTCGCCTGCGCACGATGCAGGAGCAGCCCTCGCTCGCGAACGACTACGCCAGCTTTCATCGCGAGCGAGCCGCCGCGCTGCAGAGGCTGCACGCGAACAACGAGCCTGCATGGTCGATGAGCTACATGAAGGGCCACCGCCCCGATGGCAGCGTTGTTGAAGAGCATCGCAAGGCGTTTAAGCTGCGCGAGTTTGCGTGATGGTGCGGAGTCCTACGCCGCCGCAAGCTCGCCCACCAGCGCGCGAGCCGCCTGCTCCACGCGTGCCTCCCACGTGCCGGCAGCGTCGGGCGTGGTCTTGGGATAAATCACGCTGCGGCTTGCCGTCACGAGTACGCCCGCAGTTGCTGCGGTGCGCGAGCCCGGGCGCATCATGCCCCGGATGTCGGCGAGGGTGCCGCCTTGGGCACCATACCCGGGCACGAGGAAGGTGGTGCTGGGCATGAGGGCACGCAGGCGCGGGCCATCCTGGGGCTTGGTGGCGCCCACCACCGCGCCGACGCTGCTGAGGCGATCCGGGCCATTGCCCTCGCTCGCCATGAACCGCTCGCCCAGTGTGCGCACGTGGCTTGCCATCATCTCGGCAACGCTCGCGCCGCTGGCGAGGGTGTGGGCCTGCACGCTGTCGCTATCGGGGTTGCTGGTGCGCACGAGCACAAACACGCCCAGCCCCACTTGCAAATAGGGCTCGATGGTGCTGGGACCTAGGTAGCCGCTCACGGTGATCCAGTGCGCACCCATCGCGCTCGCGGCGGCGGCGTAGTGGCTTGCGCTGATGCCGATGTCGCCCCGCTTCGCGTCGAGCACGACGAGCAGCCCCGCCTCGCGCGAGGCAGCGATTGTGCGCTCCATCGCGGCAAAGCCCGCGCTGCCGTAGCGCTCATAGCACGCGCTCTGCACCTTGACGACGCCCACGCGCGCGCTCGCGATTGCTTGCACGACGCCGCGGGAGAAGGCCTCGATCGCTGCCACGGGCGCGAGCGTGCGCAGCACATCGGGCAGTTGCTCGAGCACGGGATCGAGCCCGACGCAGGCGATGGTGTTGGTGCGCGTGAGCGTTTGCGCGAGCCTGTCTGCCGGGGCAAGAGTGTGGGCGGGATGCATGCGCGAGCGTAGAGGGCGAGAGAGGGCTCTGGTAGCGGGCGCATTCGTCAGCGTCCGCGGCGTTTCTGTTTCTTGGTCAGGGGTTCGCGCGGGCCTTCAAAGAACTTCAGCCAGGCCGCGATGCCAGCGGGAGAGAGCTGAAAGTCGTCCTCCTCGCGGGCCTCGCGCGAGGTTGGCTCGCGCGAGAGGAGCACGAGCAGGTCGGGCGTGCCCATGGTGCGGGCGTGCACGCTGGTTGCGTCGCGCAGCACGGCACGATCGCTCGAGACCACCAGCAGGTCGCGCGGGCGGAGCGTGTGCAGCAGCATGTCGCGCAGGGCGTCGTCGGCTTCTCTGCCCGGACCCGCAAAGTGCAGGCGTACGCGCCCGTCGCTCGCGCCATCGGCGTGTGCACGGGGCCACTCGCTCGCGATGCCCGGCGGCGGCGGGCCATCGCACACGAGCACGACATGCCGCTTGCCAAAGGCCCGGCTGCGCACCACGCTGGCGGCAAGCTCGACCAGTTGGCGAGCGTGCGAGTGTGCTTCGCTGGCTTTGGCTTGGGGCGTGCGCGACCGGCCCGCATGCTTGCGCAGGGCGAAGAGCACGTTATGGCCATCGATGAGCACCATGGGAGTAGGCAGAGGCGGATGTGTGGGCACGCACGATACCACGCCTCTTGTTCAGGCGTTTGTCCTGCCTTCTTCGAGCGAAGCTGCACGAGCGATGTGCGCAGCGACGGGACGAACATCACAGAAAGCGAGCGCGGATGTCGTCGGTGGGCATCATGCAGGCTTGCTTGCCACCAAAGAACCTCGTGCGATTGCGTGCGAGCAGGCGATACGCCGCGTTGCGCACGCCCCTGGGCAGCACGCGCGCGAGCGAGGCCAGCGACCAGGGCAGGCCCAGCCGCGATGCGATCGCGATGCTCGCATCGGACATGGTGAGCACCTGAGGCGGGCGCGACGCATCGGCGGGCAGCACCAAGAGCACGCTGTCGGGCAGTGGGCCTTGAAAGCTCGCTCGCGCGAGCACGCTCTGCGCCACAGAGCTTTGCAGCGGGGCGAAGCGAAACAGGCCTGCCTTGTCGCGCGAGATGATGAACCGCACCGACGCGCTGCAGAGCCCGCACTCGCCGTCGAAGAGCACGATGGGATGGGCAGCGTCGGTGCTCATGCCTTCGCGTTGCGCGGGCTGGGCTCGGCTTGTCCGGGCGTGCCTGGGTTTGCCGATCTGCCCGCTGCATACAGCTTGTGCGTCTTGATGTACAGCGCGACATCGCCCGTCAGCTCCGACCCCGCGAGCACCTTCGCGCGTCCTTTGCCCGCAAGCTGCTCGCGCAGCTGCGTGCTCGAAACGTTCTCTGTATACACCGGCAGAAGACTCATCGCGAGCGAGCCGATCTCCTGCTTTGTCCAAAAGTCCGGGTCTGCCCGGCTGATGCCCAGCGCGATCTTCTGGGGCGAGTCGAACTCGCCGCGCGGGAGGAGCAGGGGCGGGGCGAGCGCGACGAGCTCGCGCGCGTCCTTCCACTTGTGCAGTTGCAACGCCTGGTCGGCGCCCATGATGAGGCGAACCGTGCACTCGCTGGGCAGCAGCGTGCGCAGGCGACGGATCGTGTCAATGGTGTAGCTGGGGGGAGATGTGGGCTGGGGTTCGCCTGTGCCGCCAGCGAGCCTGCTTGCATGCGCGGCACGATCAATCTCGTCTGTCCACACAAAGCCAAAGGGCTCGCGGCCACGGGCGTGCTTGGGGTTTCGCACATGGCCGAGCTGCGCCGCACGCAGCATCGCAATGCGATGCTCGTCGCTCACGCTGGGTGTCGTCGCCTTCAGTGGGCTTTGGGCCGCGGGCACATACAGCAGCACGCCGCTCGTGTCACCCTCGCTCGCCTCGCCCAGCCACCCGAGGGCGATGCGAACAGCCGTGAGGTGGAACTTGTGCGGCGGATCGAACGAGCCACCGTATACATACACCCGCCGGAGCTTGCGCACCGCGCTCGCATCCAGCGGCAAGGGCGTGATCGGGGCCTCGGTTCCCTTCGCAGACGCGGTGCGGGCGGGGCTTGGGTTGGCAGTCGCTCGGGGAACCCCGCGTGCGGCGGGCCTTGCGGCTTGCTTCGTTGTGCGTGGTGTTGATGCCATAGCGAGAAGAACAGAGAAAGCAGAAAACGACCTCGGCAGGATTCGAACCTGCGACCCCCGCGTTCGAAGCACGGTGCTCTATCCAGCTGAGCTACGAGGCCAGTGACATGCGATGATAGGGTGGGGCTTTCGAGGGGCCCGGGCCCTTGCATAGCCCGCGAGCGCATGTGCGCGAACTCCCAAAGTCCCGCTCACGTGCGATCGCGTCCCGCAAACGCCGCTCGCCCAAACTTCGCGAGGCGGAGCATCGCCTTGAACCCCGCGTTCCACTGCGCCACAGGTTGTGCGGGCATGCCGATCCATGTCTCGCCCGCGGGCACATTGTGGGCCACGCTGCTGGCTGCGGCGATCTGAGCCCTGCTGCCGATGGTGATGTTGTCGCGCATGTTCACGGCACCTCCGATCACGACGCCGTCACCCATCGTGACGCTGCCCGCGATGCCTGCATTGCCACAGATGATGCAGCCCCGCCCGATGGTGACGTTGTGCGAGATTTGCACGAGGTTGTCGATCTTCGAGCCGCTGCCGATGGTGGTGGCACCAAACTTGCCGCGATCGATGCAGGTGTTCGCGCCGATCTCCACGTCATTGCCCAGCACCACGTTGCCCACGTGCGGAATCTTGATGAGCCCCTTGCCCTGCGGATGCGGGCGATAGCCAAAGCCGTCGGCCCCCAGCACAGCGCCCGCGTGCAGCTGGCAGCCCTCGCCCACCACGCACGACGCGAGCACCTTCACGCCCGGGTGCAGCAGGCTTCGCGCCCCGATGCTCGCGCCCTCGCCCACATAGCACTGCGCCAGCAGCACGCACCCTGGGCCAATGTGCGCCCGCGCTTCCACCACGCATCCGGGCCCGATGCTTGCCGTGGGGTCGACGCTCGCGCTCAGGTGCACGATGGCGCGCTCGTGCACGCCCGCGGGTGGCCTTGACGCAGGCAGGGGCATCTGTTGCAGCAGCGCGACGAGCGCAAGGTCGCAATCGGGCACGATGAGCACGCACCGCGAGGTGCTGCTCACCACAGCCCCGCCCTGCGTCGCCTGCGCCTCTTCCGCCTTGGTCCACGCGGCTTGCGACACCAGCAGCGCAGCCCCGGGCCCTTGCAGCCAGCGCAGCGCAGTGTGCTCGTCTCGCGCGAAGCACAGCGAGCGCTCGCTCGCATGCTCCAGCGTGTCGATCGTGTGCACCACACAATCACCCAGCACGCGCGTGGCGCCCACGCGCGGCCCAAGCTCTCTGCCGCGCCAGGGGGGCGGCCCCAGTGCGGGCAGGCTCTCAGCGGGCGTGGCGTGGGTCGTGCTCATAGCTGTGGAGAGGTAGTCTCGGGGTGATGGGCGTTACGGGGTTGGCGCGGGCGCGGGTGCCGCTGCGGGCGCTGCACCATACTCGTTATTGATGAACGTGACAAGCTGCTGCGTGATGTCGATGCCCTCGCTCGCGTGCAGCACGCGCTTGCTGAGAATGACGTTGTTGATCTGGCTCTGGCTCGCACGCTCGGGCACAGGGATGCCCCGATCATCCAGCAGCACCAGATCAATGCCGTTGAGCTTGGCGTACGTACCAATCTGCGGCATCGTCTTGAGGTACATCTTCCGCAGGATGTCGCCGTTGCGCGCGTCCATGAGGTCGATGAAGGCCTTCTCGCGGAACTCGCGCACGTTGCGCAGCTCCGACAGTTGCACACTCTTCTCCGCGCGCAGCATCGTCTGGTCTGCGGGGATGTTGTCCTTCAGCTCTGCGTCGAGAGCCTTGATGCGGGCGTCGAGCTCATCAAGCTGAGCGCGATAGCCCGTGCGCGTGGGGTCGAGCTCTTTGTTCTTGTCCGCAAGCTCGCGCAGCCCCTCCAGCAGCACCTGCAAGTTCACCACAGCCACCACGCTGGGCACGCGGGCGGGCGCAGCGGCTTGACCAAACGCCAGGGGCGTGGCGCCCCCGCTCAGCACGTGCAGCGTGCCTGCGCACACGCCGCCACCCACCACTCCCAGGACCAGCAGCCGCATCCCAGCCTGCACGCGGCTATGCGCGCTCGCGCGAGCAAGCATCGAGGTAGAGCACGTGGGCGTGGGCGTCGTCTGGGTGGTCGTGGGGTGCTTGAGGTTCATGGCAGGTTCTATTCGCGGCGCAACCACTCCGCCGCCGCACACCACGCGCGGCCGCGAAGAAGTTTGTGAAGACTAGTCTATGGACGCATCACCCCCCGCGTGGTTGCATGCTCCGCGCGGTTTGGCGTTCCGCGTCAACTCACAAGCCGTGGGCCTCCAGCCATGCCCGCACCTCAGCCGCGTGCCCCGCGGCGCTGACCTTGGGCCACACGTGCAGCACCTTTCCATCGGGCCCGATGAGGAAGCTACTCCGCAGCACGCCCATATAGGTTTTTCCGTACATCTGCTTGGCGCCCCACGCACCAAAGGCCAGCGCCAGCGCGGGCGGCGCGTCCGCTTCGCCTGAAGCCGGCACATCAACGACCATCAGTGGCAGCGCGTTCGCGCCGGTTTCTGCGGCGACGGCTTGCGCGAACTTCGCGTGGGTTTTCGCTGTGCCCGGGCCAACCGCGAGCACGACAAGCCCTGGGCCCTTTCGTCGCGAGCTGGCAAGCGGCGCGAGCTCGCACACCTGCGTGGTGCACATGGGCGTGGAGGGCTTGACGTAGAACGTGAGCAGCACCAGCTTGCCCAGCATGTCGCGCAGCGAGCGGGTCGCACCGGTGTGGTCGATGAATGGTGTTGTGGGGGCCGCGTCGCCCGGCGCGAGCATGGGGGGCGTGGCCTGAGCGGGTGCAGCTTTGAGTTTGGTGCTGGGTTTGGCTTTGGCGGTCGGCTTCGCCTTCGCCTTGCTCGCCTTTGGCGGTGCACTCGCGGTGCGGGCAGGCTTGGTCTTGTCGGTCCGTGTCTTGGACTTCGTCGTGCTTCGTCGTGCTGGCATGCCACAACTTTCGAGGCTCTCGCACGGGCAGACTCGCCCGCGACACGCTAAAATCGCGGCCTTGCCCATCCTCAGTTGCACCAACATCGAACATCGCTACGGCGACCAGATCATCCTCGCGGGCGTCAGCCTGTCTGTCGAGGCGGGTGATCGCATCGGCATCGTCGGTCGCAACGGCGAGGGCAAGAGCACGCTCCTTAAGGCGCTGGGGGGCGTGCTCGTGCCTCTGCGCGGCACCGTGGGCTTGCAACGCGGCGCCAAGGCGGGCTACCTGCAGCAAGACGTCACGCTCGACCCGGGCGACACGCTCTTTGGCGCAGCCGAGCGGGCATTTGAGCGTCTGCACGCCCTGCACGAGGAGCAGCACGCCGCGTACGACGCGATGGCAAACGCGAGCGGCGATGAGCTGGAGAAGCTCATGCAGCGCGTGGGCGACATCGAGACGCAGATCGACGCGATGGGCGGGCTGGAGACCGAGCACCGCATCGCCGAGGTGCTGCACGGCCTGGGCTTTACCGACGCGCAGTTCACGCAGAGCGTGAAGGGCCTGAGCGGCGGGCAGCGCGGGCGCCTCGCCCTCGCGCGCTTGCTGCTGGAGCAGCCCGACGTGCTGCTGCTGGACGAACCGACCAACCACCTCGACATCGACGGGCGCCTCTGGCTCGAGCGATTCCTCAAGGACGAGTATCGCGGCGCGGTCATCATGGTGAGCCACGACCGCTATCTGCTCGACAACGTGGTGCAGCGCATCATCGAGGTCGAGCAGGGGCGACTGATCGACTATCCGGGCAACTACGCCGCCTTCCGCGAGACGCGCGAGCTCCGCCGCACCACGCAGCTCCGCGCCTTCGAGAAGGAGCAGGACCGCTTCCGCAAGGAGGAGGCGTACATCAGGCGGTACAAGGCGGGCCAGCGCGCCAAGCAGGCGCGGGGCCGCCAGAGCAAGCTCACCCGCGCGAAGGAGAACAGCACGCTGGAGCGCCCGATGGAGCTGGACACCTTCGCGTTCGAGCTGCCCAAGGCCCCGCGCAGCGGCGACATGGTGGTGCAGACGCGCGAGGCCAGCAAGCAATACGCACGCGAGGATGGCTCGCCCAAGGTGCTGTTCCGCAACCTCGACCTCAAGATCGAGCGGGGCGAGCGCTGGGGCATCATCGGCCCCAACGGCGCGGGCAAGACCACGCTTGTGCGCGCGATCCTGGGCGACCTCACCATCGACTCGGGCAAGCTGCAGATCGGCGCCAACGTCGTCACGGGCTATTACCGCCAGACGCACGACGGCTTGCTGCTGGAGCAGACGGTGGTGCGCTATCTGCAGGGCGTGATTCTGAAGGAGGCCCCGCAGCAGGCGATGAGCGAGCAGCAAGCCCGAAACCTCGCCGGCGCGTTCCTGTTTGGTGGCGACGACCAGGAGAAGATGCTGCTGAACATGTCGGGCGGCGAGCGCAGCCGCGCAGTGCTGGCGGGGCTGCTGGCGAGTGCGAAGAACCTCATCGTGCTCGACGAGCCGACGAACCACCTCGACATTCCCAGTGCCGAGCGCCTGGAAGACGCGCTGGGCCTCGAAGGGGGCTTTGAGGGCACGCTCATTCTCATCAGCCACGACCGCGCATTCATCGACGCCACGTGCGACCACCTGCTCATCCTCGATGGGCAGGGCAACCACGAGATCTTCGTCGGTGGCTACAGCGAGTGGGAAGAGAAGCGCGCCGAGCGTGCCAAGGCCCAGGCCCTCGAAGAGGCCCAGGCCAAAGCCCGGCGCGAAGAGCAGGAGCGCAAGCGCGAGGAGGCCCAGAAGCGCAAGCCCCAGCCCGCGCCCCCGCGAGAGGCTGCCAAGCCCGCGCCGCAGGCCGCGGGGGCGCACGCATCAGGCGGGCCCGTCGGCTCGGCGACTCAGGCAGGTCAAGCCGCGGGCATCGCCAAGAACGCCGTCGCGGGCAGCAACCCCAAGTTCATCAAGATGAAGACCCAGCAGCTCGAGAGCAAGATCGAGGAGCTGACGAAGAAGGCGCAAGAGCTCGACTTTGCGATGATGGCCGAGGACGCCTGGAAGGACGCCGAAGCCATGCAGCGCATGACCCGCGAGCGCGACACGCTGCGGGCCCAGCTCGCCGAACTCGAAGAAGAGTGGATGCTGCGGGCGGGTTGAGAAGGTGCCCGGTGATTGAGCGGTCCGTCCTTCGACACACGGACGCAGGGGTAGACGGAGACAGGAGAGAGGAAACAAGAGACAAGCGACAAGGAACAGCAAGACCTGCACCGCCTTGCTACTTCCATCGCTCTCTCCTCCTCTTGCTCTGCGTCTCTGCGTCTCTGTGCTTGGCCCTTTGCTTGACCCTTTGCTCGGCCCCTTTCGCCGCGTCCTCACGTCCCACGTGCCCCACGCGCAACGCAAAAACAACAGCGACCGTCCGCATGAAGACGGTCGCTCGGAAGCGTGCAGGCCATGATACGCCATGATATCGATCGTTTGCTTCACGCGCTCGCTGCGCGAAAAAGCGGCTGGCTTACGCCTTGCCGACGAGGGTCTTCGGGATGCCCAGGACCTTGTCCTTCTTAGCATCGAACTTCTTGTCGGTCGTCATCTTCGTGATGCGCTCGCCGCGCGTCAGCACGCTGCGCTTGCCGGTCATGCTGGCGGAAACCTTCAGGCTGGTGTGGCGGCTCATCGTCGTTGGTCCTTCTGATTGATCTGCAAGTTTGCTTGTCGAGACTACTTATCGTCGAACTTCGTCCACTGCGGGCTGCGGAAGTCGCTGGCACCCTTCTGGTCGCGACTCCACTGCCTGCCCAACCGAGCCACCGATGCCTCCAGGTTCGTCATCACGCTTTGCCGAGCCCGATACTGCTCGCTCGTGATGCCAGGAAGCACAAACACCCGGTAGGTGACAGGGGGGGAAGTATTGCCGCGTGCAGGCCCCGAAGCAAGCGGCACAGCAAACGCCTCGACGCCGCTCTGCCCCAGGAAGTGGATTGCCGACGCTGCGTCTTTCTGGCGCAAGGTTGCGATGTTCAGATAATTGAGCCCAACCTGACGCACCTCAGCCGTTTTCCACCCAAACGTGGTGAGTATCGCCGCCGCGGCTGGAGGTGCCGACTCGAGAGCCTCCAAACTCGCCCGTGTGCCGCCCAGGGCGGGGGGCGCGGGGGCTGGCGCTGGTGTGCTAACCCCTTGCTGCGGAGCTGCTTGTGCTCGACTTGGCGTTGCGGTCCCGCCGCTCGGGGCGGGCGTGAGGCCCGACGTGCTGGGCTCGAGCACAGGCGGGCGCGTGGCTTGCAGCAGGGGCTGCAGTTCGGTCTCTTTGCTTGCTTCGCCCTTGCGATAGGCGATCGTCCACGTCGCGATGATCGCGGCGAGCGCGACAATCACGGTGATGAATGGCACGAGCGCGGGCAGCGTGATCGTGCGCCCGGCGCGGGGTATGCCAGGCGCTCTTGGAGCTGCCTGCACTTGCGGGGCGGCCTCCGCAGGTTGGGGCGTGCTGCCATCGGCAAGTGCCGCGCTCACCACGGGCTGAGGCTTGAGCTCGACGCGGACCACGGGCTTGGTCTGCACCGTGCCTCGTGCGGGCGGAGACTTCGGAGTTTGAGCACCCACGCCCGGGCCTTGCCTGGGGCCGTTGCGATCGGCCCCGAC
>JAIYDA010000065.1 GCA_027487735.1 Planctomycetaceae bacterium
ATTGAGCTGGGGATGCTGCCCTTGCTGGTGTGCTGGGTGCTGCGGCTGCCTTTCGTGTGGCGCGGGGTGGGGCGGGTGTGGGTGTCGCCCGTGAACCTGGCTGCGGTGCTGTTGCTGGTATGGATGCTGTGCGCGCTGCTGTGGACGGAGAAAGTTGCGGGGGGGCTGCGGGAGTTGACGTATTGGCGCTGGGCGTGGCTGCCCGCGGCGCTGTGGCCCGTGATGCATCTGCGGCTGCTGCTGATTGGCGCGCTGGCAGCTGGGTTTGTCGCGGCGCACGTGGCACAGGTGCTCGATGCGATCACGCTCGCGATGGGCGAGCCCTGGTTTCGGCATCCGCCCATTCCGGAGCCTCTGTCGCGCGTGAGCGGGTGGTGGTATCAGCCTGCGACGGGGGGCACGATGGTGGCGGCGGCGGTTGGGCTGCACGTGCTGCCCGCGGTGCTGGGGCGGGGCAGGGTGCGCGTGGTTGCGAGTGTGCTGCTGGTGTGCGGCTTGCTGGGCGTGATGGCGACGGGGACGCGAGCGGCGATGCTGGGGAGCATGGTGATGCTGTGCGGGGTGGGCGGCGTGTGGATGGTGCTCGCGGTGCGCGGGCGGGGTGGGCGGCGACGGGTGCTGGTGGGGCTTGCTGTGGTGGGCGTGCTGGGGGCGGTGGTCGCTGCGACGCCTTTGGGCGGGCAGGTGCAGCGGCGCGTGGCGCAGGGGGCAACGGAGCTGCGCGAGGCGTGGCGCGGCAACGTGCAGAGCGATATGGGTGGGCGGGTGGTCGCTCTGCGGGCCGCGGCGGACGCGGCGGCGGGGCATCCGGTGCGCGGGGTGGGGCTGGATGGGTTTCATGCCCATCTGCGGGGGTTTGTGGCGCGCGAGGGGCTGGCGCTGGATGGGTGGCGCGTGCAGCAGCTTGCGACGGCGCACAACACGGTGGCGCACATCGCGGCGAGCTTGGGGGTGGTGGGCGTGGTGCTGTGGGTGGGCGTGTGCGGGGCGATTGGCATCGGGCTGTTTCGGAATGCGTGGCTGTATGCTGGGTCGCATGCTGGGCTGCATGCGGGTCCGCGGTCGGCAGAAGGGCGCTTGAGGCTCGTGGGCGTGCGGGATGCGCTGGGGAGCTATCACGCCGGGCCGCTGGGGGCGTTTGGGATGCTCATGGTGATGAGCTGCTTTGACACGCTGCACCTGAACAGCGCGCCGGCGTGCCTGGTGAGCATGCTGGCGGCATTTGCGGTGCGGGGGGTTGTCTGTGGCGCTGGGACGCGTGCGGCTTGATAGATGGAGTTCCCCTGCGCGCGCAGCGCTTGGGTCAAAGGTCAGTCCTTCGAGTGTAAAAACGGCGAATAAACTGTCGATATGAGCGACGAACTGCAAGCGGAGTCGATGGCAGAATGGGAACCCATGCCGTTCGATGCGAACATCGTCCAACGCGTCCAGCAGCAGATGGTCTACAAGCGTCTGGCGACGCTGTCGATTCGATGGACGTTGGTGAAGGTGGAGACATTCCCAAAGGATGGGCTGTTCGGCAAAGACCTCGCGTTCTTCACCGGGATCGATGCGTTTGCGCATGCGAGCTTCGAGAACGAGGACATGGTGCTGATCCGAAATGCGTGGCACGGATTTCCTGATCCGCCGGAGTGGGGGCTTATCGCACGCCCCCGCTCGTCCGATGGCTCGAAGTGGCAGCCTTGCGGGTACTTTCCGAAGTTGCCGAGTGCATGGATCGTGCCCGGGTTGGATGAGGCCTAGGCGAACCTATCGTAAATGTTGGGGCCGGGTGATAATCTTCGACGCGAAAGCGGTGACGATCTCGAGCGAGAGCCGCGTCTGGCAGCTCCCTACCTTGGAGCATGACGCTCTTCGGCAAGCCGTTGCATTGGTGGGTGCTGGGGGCCTTGGTGGCGGGGGTGGTGCTGGGGGTTGGGTTGCATTTTTTGCTCACGCCAGCGGCGTGGGCGGGGATGGGGGTGCAGGACAGCAACGCGTTCCTCAAACGCGCGGCGGTGGCGGCGGGGGCGACGGACCCCAATGCTGACGCGACAACTGGGGCGGTTGTGCTGCGGGGGGCTCTGGAAGGGGCGAAGCTGATTGGCGATCTGTTTTTGCGGCTGCTGCGGATGCTGGCGGTGCCTGTGGTGCTGTTCAGCGTGATCGCGGCGGTGGCGGGCGTGGGCGACCCCAAGGCGCTGGGGCGGATGGGGGCGTGGACGATCGGGTCGTTTGGCCTCACAGCGGTGGTGGCGGTGGTGGTGGGCGTGGTCATGGCGAGCACGCTGCGCCCGGGGACGTTTGTCGATGCGGGCGTGCGGGACATGCTGGCAGAGCAGTTTGCGCGGGACGCGAACGCACGGATCGCGAGCAACGCGGAGTTTGCGAAGAGCACGAGCGTGGTGGGGCAAGTGCTCGACATGATTCCGACGAACCCGTTCAAGGCGCTCGCGGACGGGAACATGCTGCAGGTGGTGGTGTTTGCGGTGATGGTGGGGCTGGGGCTGCTGCTGTCGGCGCACGCCTTCAAGGAGCAGGCGACGCGGGTGTTTGAGGCGTTGGCGGATGCGTGCCTGCGGCTGGTGACGCTGTTCATGAAGCTTGCGCCGCTGGCGGTGATGTGCCTCACTGCGCTCTTAGTGGCGCAGCTTGGGGTGAGCGTGCTGCGGGCGCTGGCGGTGTTTGTGGCGTGCGTGGTGGTTGGGCTTGCGATTCTGCTGCTGGTGGTGCTGCCAGGGGCGATGGTGCTGCTGAGCGCGAAGGGCAAGGGCGTGCCTCTGCGAACGTTCTTCCGTGCGATGATGCCGAGCTATTTGCTCGCTTTCAGCAGCAGCAGCAGCGCGGCGACGATGCCCGTGACGCTGGAGTGCTGCGATGCGATGGGCATTCCGCGGCGCGTGAGCGGGTTTGTGGTGCCCTTGGGCACGACCGTGGACATGACCGGCACGGCGTTCTATCAGGTGATGTGCGTGGGTTTTTTGGCGCAGGCCTTTGGCGTGCCGCTGAGCCTGATGGACTATGTGGGAATTGCGTTCATGGCGATCTTCATCGCGATCGGTTCGCCTGGGTTGCCTGGGGCGAGCCTGGTGCTCATGGTGTTCATTCTCGACGCCTTCAAGGTGCCGGCGGCTGGGCTGGCGCTGATCATCGCGGTCGACCGGGTGCTGGATATGTGCCGGACGGTGGTGAACGTGTCGGGAGATGCGGTAGCGTCGGTGATTGTTGCAAGCCGGGAGAAGTGAGGGCGTGAAAGGGGGGAAAAGACCGAGTTTTGCCTAGGCTTTGGGTGGGTGCGCAGGCGAAAAAAGCGCGGGGTCAGCGGATCGGGGCGTGGGCTTTGAACGAAGTCAGAGGAGCGGCATCGAAGCGCTGGGGCCCGGGCAAGAAAAGCGGGCACCGAGTGTGCGTGGCGCGGATGCGGGGGCGCAGGAAGAACGAAACCGCCCGACGCACGTACTGTAGTGGTTCGCGGGTGGTTTTTTCTGATTGGCTGACTACTTATGGCACACAGCCCTTTGCTCGGTCGGGATGGTTTCGTGGCTCGCATCAGCGGGTTGGTGGCAGCACAGCTGCGTGGGTCGCTGCGGCATGCAAGCGCGCAGTTTGCCGCCAAGCCCGAGCGCCCGGAGCGCAAAGAGGGCGGGCAAGCGGGCAAGCCTGAGGGCAAGCGGGGCCCCGCTGGCGGGGGCGGACCGACGCCGCCCGTGCAGCCCGGTCGCAACATGGTGGGCGTGGTGATGGTGGTGCTGCTGCTGGTGGGCTTGCTCATCATGTTCAGCACGGCTGGGCGCGGCAACATCATCACGATCGAGCAGTTCAACACGATGTGGCAGCAGGGGCAGATCGAGCCCAGCTCGGTCGAGATTCACAGCACGCGCGTGAAGGCGACGCAGGCCTCGACCGAGAAGCAGCCCAAGGTTGACGTCATCATCCCGCTGAACGAGGTGGCGGGGCCCGAGATTGCGCGGCAGGTGCTGAAGATCACCGATGGCAAAGCCCAGACGCGCGAAGCGAGCATGACGAACCAGCTCATCTGGATCATGCTGCTGGTGTTCTTGCCCATTCTGCTGCTCTGGTTCCTGCTGTCGCGCAGCCTGCGCAACGCGGGCGGGGGCGGGGGCATGCTGGGCAGCTTCGGCAAGAGCCGGCACCGCACGCTGAGCAAGGAGATGACGGGGATTACGTTCAACGACGTGGCGGGCATCGAGGAGGCGAAGGAAGAGGTGAACGAGATCGTGGAGTTCCTCAAGAACCCGCGGAAGTTCACGAAGCTGGGCGGGCGCATCCCGCGTGGCGTGCTGCTGGTGGGCGACCCGGGCGTGGGCAAGACGCTGCTCGCGAAGGCGATCGCGGGCGAGGCGGACGTGCCCTTCTTCAGCATCAGCGGCAGCGACTTTGTCGAGATGTTCGTGGGCGTGGGCGCGAGCCGCGTGCGCGACCTCTTCAAGCAGGCGAAGGAGAGCTCGCCCTGCATCATCTTCCTCGATGAGATCGACGCGGTGGGTCGCAAGCGTGGCGGCGGCTTCAGCACGGGCGGGCACGACGAGCGCGACCAGACGCTGAACGCGATCCTGGTGGAGATGGACGGCTTTAGCCCAGCAGACGGCGTGATCGTGATCGCGGCGACCAACCGCGTGGACGTGCTGGACCCTGCGCTCATTCGCCCAGGGCGGTTTGACCGGCAGGTGACGGTCCCCTTGCCCGACGTGAAGGGGCGTCTGGACATTCTGACGGTGCACGCGAAAAAGATCAAGCTGAGCCAGAACGTGAACCTGGAGCGCATCGCGCGGGGCACGCCCGGCTTTAGCGGCGCGGACCTTGCCGCGATCATCAACGAGGCGGCGATCAGCGCGACGATGCGCAACAAGGACTTTGTCGAGCACGAGGACATGGAAGAGGCACGCGACAAGGTGCGCTTCGGGCGTGCGAAGAAGAGCCGGGTGCGCGAGAAGGAGCAGAACAAGCTCGTGGCGTATCACGAGGCTGGGCACGCGGTGCTGCAGGCGCTCCTGACGGACGCGGACCCGCTGCACAAGGTGACGATCATTCCGCGCGGGGGCGCTGGGGGCGCGACGTTTAGCCTGCCCGAGAAGGACCGCATGGGGTATGGCCTCAAGTGGCTGCGGGCGACGCAGCGCGTGCTGTGCGGCGGGCGCATCGCCGAGGCCCGCGCGATGGACGACGTGAGCACCGGCGCGAGCATGGACATTGCGCAGGTGACGAGCCTGGCGCGGGCGATGATCACCGAGTGGGGCATGAGCGAGCGGCTGGGGTTCATTCGCTATGCGGGTGCCGACAGCCGGGAGATGATGCTGCCCGACAAGGACTACAGCGACACCACGGCGCGGCTGATCGACGAAGAGACGCGGCGGATGGTGGACGAGGCGTATGCCGATGCGTTGCAGATGCTGGATGCCAACTGGCAGAAGGTGACGGACGTTGCGGAGGCGTTGCTGAAGCACGAGACGCTCTCTGGCGAAGAGGTGCACCAGCTCATGCGGGGCGAGCCCATCAGCAAGCCCACGGTTGCGGAGATGCTCGTGGCGCAGGCGCAGAAGGCTCGCGACGCTGCTGGGCTGGGCAAGCCCGAGGCGCCGGAGGCCAAGCCCGATGTGCCGCCCGGCGTGATGCCGGCTTGAGGCCGCCTGCCGGTTTGATGGCGGCGTGATGAGCCGGGTTGGGCGGGCGTGCTCGCGCCCTACCTTCGTGCGTGCCCGAGGGCTTTGTGCATCCTGATGTGCTCCGCGTGCTCCGGCAGTATTGGGGGTATGACACGCTGCGCCCGCTGCAGGCGGAGGCGATCGACGCGGGGCTCGCGAAGCGCGACTCGCTGGTGGTGATGCCCACAGGGGGCGGCAAGAGCCTGTGCTATCAGGTGCCCGCGGCGCTGGCGCGGGGGCTCACGATCGTGGTGAGCCCGCTCATCTCGCTCATGAAGGACCAGGTGGACGGGCTGACGCTGAGCGGCTATCCGGCGGCGGCTCTGCATGGGGGCGTGCCCACCGAGGAGGCGCGCGAGACGCGGGCGCGGGTGGAGGGCGGGGAGCTGAAGCTGCTGTATGTCTCGCCCGAGCGGCTGGTGCAGCCCGGGTTTTTGTCGTGGCTTGCCAAGCTGTGGGACAAGGGCAACCTCGCGAGCGTGGCGATTGACGAGGCGCACTGCATCAGCCAGTGGGGGCATGATTTTCGCCCGGAGTATCGCCAGCTTGCGCAGCTGCGCGAGGCGTTTGTTGGGCTTCCCCTGCACGCGTTTACGGCGACCGCGACGCCCCGCGTGCGCGAGGACATTTGTGAGCAGCTTGCTTTGCAACACCCGCAGGTGCTGGTGGGCGTGTTTGATCGCCCGAACCTGACGTATCGCATCGTGCCGCGCGGGAGCGACGCGCTGATGCAGATGAAGGGCGTGCTGGGGCGGCACGCGGGGCAGGCGGCGATCATCTATTGCATCAGCCGGAAGGAGACGGAGCAGTATGCCCAGCAGCTGACCGCTGGGGGCATCAAGGCGAAGGCGTATCACGCGGGGCTGGCGGCGAGCGTGCGCGAGCGCGTGCAGGCGGACTTTGCGGAAGAGAAGCTGAACGTGGTGGTGGCGACGGTGGCGTTTGGGATGGGGATTGATCGCAGCGACGTGCGGGTGGTGCTGCACGCGAGCATGCCCAAGACGGTCGAGGCGTATCAGCAAGAGACGGGCAGAGCGGGGCGCGATGGGCTGCCCAGCGAATGCGTGATGCTGTATGGGCCCGCGGACAGCGTGCGCTGGATGAAGCTCATGGAGCTGGGCGCGGGCGAGAGCGACGCCGACCCCGCGCAGGTGCGGGCGGGGTTGCAGGTGCAGCGCGAGTTGCTGCGGCACATGCAGGCAATCTGCGGCGGAGCGCGATGCCGGCATGCGGCATTGAGCGAGTACTTCGGACAGGAGTATGCGCCGCCCGCGGACCTGGTGGCGCGGGGCGTGCGGGGGTGCGGGGCGTGCGATGTGTGCCTGGGTGAGCTGCGTGCGGTGGAAGAGAGCAGCACGATTGCGCAGAAGATCCTCAGCGCGGTGTATCGCGTGGGGCAGAGCTTTGGGGCGGGGCACGTTTGCGACGTGCTGCGGGGCAGCATGCAGCGGCAGATCGTGGAGCGCGGGCACGACAAGCTGAGCGTGTTTGGGTTGCTCAAGCACTTGCCCAGGGACGTGGTGCTCGCGTACATCCAGCAGCTGATTGATGGGGGCCTGCTCACGCTGCACATGGGCGACTATCCGACGATCCAGCTCTCGCCCCAGAGCAGAGAGGTGCTGAAGGGGACGCGCGAGGCGGTGCTTTATGAGCCCAAGCGCAGCCACCTTGCCAAGCCCAGCGACCTGCAGAGCAAGGCGGCGGCGGGGCAGGCGTTGTCGGCGCAGGAGCGCGCGCTGTTTGACAGCCTGCGCGAGCTGCGCAAGCAGATCGCCGACGAGCGGGGCGTGCCGCCTTATGTGATCTTTAACGACGTGACGCTGGAGGAGCTATCGCGGGTTCGGCCCAGCGAGACAGAGCGGCTGCGGGGCGTGCGGGGCATTGGCAGCATCAAACTGCGCGAGTTTGGGGAGCGCTTTGTGGCGCACGTGCGAGCGCACTGCGAGCGCGAGGGGCTGGCGATGGACGTGGGCGAGGGCAGCAGGGGTCGCGGGGCGAGCAAGCGCGACCGTGCGCGGGAGGAAGCGCGGGGCGCGGAGCTGGAGCTGCCCAGGCACCCGCGTGCGGACGTGACGGCGTGCATCGAGGAGGGGCTGCCCTTGGTTGAGATCGCATCGCGCGTGGGGCTGACGGCGGGGACGGTGGCGCGATATGTGGCGCAATGGATCGAGACGACCAAGCCCAAGACGCCCGAGCCCTGGGTGTCGCTCGCGACGGTGGGCAAGGTGGAGGCGGCGATTGACGAGGTGGGCGGGGTGCAGCCATTGCGGCCGGTGTGGGATGCGCTGGAGGGGAAAGTAAGTTATGAAGAGATTCGCCTGACGATTGCGTTTTTGCGCAGCGGGGGCGAGGCGTAGGTGAGCGCAGAGCGGGGAAGGACCGAAAATGCATCGCGATGTATGGCGCAAAGCCTTGATTCGCAAGGACTCGTGATCAGCCGCGCGTTCAAGCGATAGTTTTATCCGCTGAACACTGGACACAACGGAATCAGCCGACAAATATATCTGTTGAAAGCGGCCTGGCGGCTCTGTTGCCCGCCCTTTGGTGTGCCGCTCTGAGGTTTTTCTCTTCAAAGGAGACGGCAGATGTTGACCATTGCCACACTTTCTCTACTCGCATGCCTCGCGGG